>CAKZKV010000140.1 GCA_937124505.1 uncultured Alphaproteobacteria bacterium | reverse complement strand
ATTTTTCCGTTTTCGGATCACGCCATTTCATTTCATTTTTTGGCAACGAATGTTTCTGGAAAACCGTTTCAACCGTCTGGAGGTAAAACTCCGCCGTAATATCCATCACAGCAAGATATTCATTGTAAAATTTACGGTGTACTTCAGCAGACTCGCCGTCCCCCTGAACGAGATGATTATAGAAATCAACATACTTTCCGACATGCGAATCCAAATTCATGGACATAAATCCGCCGAGTTGAATGAAGCCCGGATAAACTTCGCGAAATCCGCCCGGATAGTAGTACGGAACTCTGGCCACGACTGTATTTCGGAACCAGCTGAGAGGACGTTGTTCTGCAAGCTCCGTTACGGCAGTCTTGGAAACACGTGTATCAATCGGCCCCCCCATCAGAGTCATACTCAGAGGTTGCGCCGGATCATTCATACTCGCCAATAATGAACTGGCAGCCAACACGGGAACCGCGGGCTGGCAGACAGCGATCACGTGTACGTCCGGCCCCAGTTCCCGAATAAAATCCATGACATAATCAACATAATCATCCAGGTTAAAACGCCCCTCATTTTTGGGAACCTGTCTGGCATCCACCCATTCCGTGATGTGAACATCATGGTGAGGCAAAAGGGCCTCAACAGTACCTCTTAACAGTGTGGCATAGTGCCCGGACATTGGCGCAACCAGTAAAACTTTCGGGTCTTTTCTGCGTACATGACGGTGAAAACGCGTCAGCGTACAGAATGGTTTTTCCATGATAACTTCTTCCGAAACACGCACCTTTTTCCCGTCGATTTCTGTTTCATCCAGACCGAACTCAGGCTTGCCAAAACGACGGGTAAGGCGGGAGACCATCTCCGATCCCGCGCCAAGCGTTCGCCCCAATTGCGTATAGGACAGGGGATTCCATGGGTTTTGATAAAACAAACGGGACGTTTCCGCCATGACCCGCGTGGGTGTCAAAAGAGCGTGCTGTAGATCGTATAGGTGGTAAAGCAAATTTCTTTTCCTTTATCCTGCTGTTAATAATGATGTAATCAGAATATCATATTCATCAAACTATAGCATTAAAGATAAGCATGGAAAACCTATTCGCTGATATAGAACAAATAATTACAAACCGTGAGTTGATATCGCCGGATCGCTTTGTGAATGCAGCGTTCGCTTTAATTCTCGCACTGATCGCCGGTTTTTTAACCGGCCCGAGAGGATTCTCTGCAGCACCACTTGTCTGGCGTGTAATAGACATCAGCTTTGGTGCTTTGGCAGAGCGGCTGGACAACCTGAACAGGAAATCCGCAGATTTGCTCCTGCGCGGCTTTTTTGTATCTGTTGTTATGATTCTGTTTACCGGCGCGCTCGGCATCTGGCTGGATGAAACACTCTATCAATTACCACAAGAGCGTTTCATGGAAATTATTCTGGTTTCTTTGTGCCTTAGTACGGGCGCGGTCATTCATCATGGCATGCGCCTTTATCAGGTCATGAAAGGAGCCAGAATCAGCAAGGGAACTTACCTGACACTGGCAAAAACAAGCCGCATTGACCTCTCAGGGCGCGATGATTTTACTCTGACACGGACGGGTGCGGAACTTGTGACAAGGCTCTTTGACAAGGCCTGTATAGCGCCCTTGATCTGGTATGTTCTGGGCGGCCTGCCACTGCTATTTATTTACAGCAGCCTTGCCGCGCTATCCTGGAAAACGGGCTATGACGGCACATATAACAATATCGGAAAAATGGTGCTGATGCTGGAAAAATTGATGGGATTTATCCCGTCCATTTTCGCCGCGGCCTTATTGGCCATGACAACACTGATCGTACCATATTCCAAGCCTTTGTCTGGCTTAAAATCCCTGACATCAGAAAAAAAACAGCCATACGAGCAGGGAGGTCCTGTTTTAACGACTCTCTGTCATACCTTGAATATCGCATTGGGAGGGGACGTGACAACTTTGAACGGTCGTCATATGAAACGCGCATGGGCAGGGCCAAAAGGTGCCACCGCACAGCTCAGCGCTGATCACCTGAAGCGCGTTCTGTATATGACCTTTATTGCGCAAATCTATATGATCGCAGCTTTGCTCGGCGGAAGCTTGTGGGCGATGCTGTAAAATTTACATGAACGACCTCTTATTGCTTGACTTTTCATCTCTGGTTTGGTTTAAATCCATTTCGATTGAATAGAAGGAATTTGAAAAATGTCACGTAAATGTGCAGTTACAGGCAAAAAGCCAATGGTCGGCAACAACGTCTCTCACTCTAACAGAAAGACAAAACGCCGTTTTATGCCCAACATTCAGGAAACAGGTCTTTACAGTGACGCGCTGAAAAGAATCGTTCGTTTGAAAATCTCTGCAAATGGCTTGCGCACCATTGATAAAACAGGCGGAATTGATGCCTTTGTCATGGGAACAGCCAAGACAAAACTGGAGCCTGAACTTCGCCCTCTGCGTACGCAAATTGAAAAAGCAATTGCCGAGCAAAAATAATTTTTAGAATTTTATTTTTTTCTCTTGACGCAAAAAATACAAATACATATATTTTTATTTATACCCGCTGCTACGCCTCCTTGGCAGCGGGTTTTTTAGTATTTAAGCTTCAAAAAATGCCCTCTTACCCACACATTGACTATCCCAACTTTTCCTTCGAGGTGACGCACCAATTGAAGAGTGGCGCACGCCTTGGAAGGCTGACCACGCCACACGGTATAATTGAAACTCCCAATTACATTTTTTGTGGCACAAAGGCCTCAATCAAATCGCTTTCTCCTGTTCAAATGCGGGAAGCCAAAACCGATATCATTCTGGCGAATGCCTATCACCTGATGATTCAGCCCGGCGCTGACCTGATTCATGAAATGGGCGGCCTTCATAATTTTATGCAATGGGATGGCCCGATGCTGACGGATTCCGGTGGTTTTCAGGTCTTTTCGATGGGAAATCCGTCTTGTATTGATGAGATTAAAGGGACGAATCGAAAAAAGGGAGATTCTCTTTTAAAGATTACAGAAGAGGGGGCTGAATTTCGCTCTTATCTCGATGGCCGGAAACTGATGCTAAATCCGGAAATATCTATGGATATTCAGAGAAAACTCGGGGCCGACCTGATCGTCCAGATGGATGAATGCACACCGTATCAGGTGACAAAGGAGTATACCGCCAAATCAATGGAAATGAGCATGCGCTGGGGAGACAGGTCGCTGACGGCCTTTGAAAAAGCACATGACGGCAAACAGGGACTTTATGGCGTTGTGCAAGGCGGGGTTTATGAAGACTTACGTACCCAGAGCGCGGCGTACGTTGCCAGCCGTCCTTTCTTTGGCACGGCCATTGGTGGATGCCTTGGGGGAGATGATGAGGAAATGTACGGTATTCTGGAGTGGTGCCGTCCGTATAGTCATCCGAATCGTCCCGTGCATTTTTTAGGCATTGGTCGCATCAAGGATGTGTTTAAATCCGTCCCCTATGGCATTGATACCTTTGATTGTGTGATGCCGACCAGAATCGCGCGACACGGTCATGCTCTTATGAAGGGCGTTTCTTCGGAAAAAATTAATCTTCTCAATGCAAAATACAAGAATGATCCGGAGCCACTAGATCCAAGCCTTGATATTCCAGCCAGCCGGGACTATTCCAAGGCATACCTGCATCACCTCTTTAAAGCAGGTGAATTACTGGCCTACCAGATCGTCACACAACATAATGTTGCCGTGATAAATAAACTGATGAGAGAAGTGCGAGACGCGATAAAACATGATACGCTAAACCAGCTTGAAAAAGAATGGATACCCGACTAACTACACGGACAGACAAATATGGACTATAAATACTTTTCCGACAGCATTGGACACGTTCTGGATGAACACATGAACAAAGTGAATCAGATTAACAAATCTATTCATTTCACACCTGATCATGACCAGTGCGCCTATGATAACCAACCTTTATCCAATTTATTGAAAGCCATTGCGGATAAGAAGGAAGAGGTAACAAGTCTGGAAGCATTGAGACGTGTTGAAGAAATCAGATTGGCTTTGCAAAAGACCAGTATAAAAATTTGTGAACAAGCCTCAAAAAAAGAACTTTCCCCCGAAACATATGATGAATTCCAGACGCTGTCATATGAATTCATCATACGGTTATGGCGTTTTGAAAAGGATTTTAGTAAAGAAGGAAACGGGATAGATCCTCTGACCGGACTGCGAAGCAATGCCGTTATTATTGAAGACTTAACGAGAGAACTCAGCGCTTGCGCCAGACGCGGCGACTATTTGGGAATTGCGGTTGGCTGTATTGACAGTTTCGCTGCAATTCATCACCAAATCACAGAAGAGCAAAAAGAAGACATCCTCATTTTTGTTTCACACGTTCTCAAAAAAACCATGCGCCTGTATGACGATGGCTATAGATACAAAGATCACATGTTTGTGATTTGTTTTAAACATACGGATCAACTGGGGGCTGTTTCAGCTATTGAGCGTTTTGTTCGCCTTCTTGAAGAAGCACACAACAATACACCAGAAGGAAAAATGCTGCACAATATACTTGGGAAAAACCTTACGTTATCTTATTCCGTCGCGAAACTGGAAGCTGGAGAAGATGTTCAGGATTTTCTGAACCAGCTTGAGCGCGATATAAAAGAAAACGCGGATGAAGAGGGCTGCATTCTTGAATACGAAGAAAAAAGTAATCTACAACTTTACATGGAGGGCTACAAACAGGACTAGGCCCTCTTTTTGTCATAAATTTGCCTTTTTTACAGTCACTGCTTTAAAATAATAGAAACAAATAATATAAGCGAACCCTGATTTTGGAAATAGACTACAGAGCCCTTTTCGAAGCGCATGCAACGCCTAAAGTTATTGTTAAGCGTGAAGGTGATGAATATTTATGCATTTCGGCAAATCAGCAGGCACGCAACTATTTTTCAGAAAAAAACTTTGACGGCTCCCTGAAATTAAAAGATATCTTGCCTCAAATCACGTTTCTAACTGATAAAGCAGAGAAAATATCATTCTCCTCTCAATATGATCTATTTATACAGCCTTACAATACGGATGGAAAACTCTATGAATTAAGTCTTATAAAGAAGAAGCATCAGAAAAGCTGGGAAGAAAAAGACATTCTTACTGCTGTTTTTGATTCCAGCGATATCGGTATTGCCATTACAAACAAAGAAGGAAACGTCCTCCGTATCAATAAAGGTTTTACAAGACTTTTCGGCTGGCAACCTGATGATGTTATTAACAAGCCATTTTTCAACTATATCGCGGAAGAAGATCGAGACAGGATCATCCACAACCATAAACGCTTTATTCAGCGCGGAGTACGCAGTTCCGGTGAGATAAAATTCTTAAATACGAATGGCACGATTTCAGATACGCTTTGCACACTTACCAGCCTTACTCTCGAAAATGGAGAGCGCCAGCAAATTACGACCATCATAGACATTACGTTTCGCAAACGCATGGAAAAGTCCTTACGTGAGGCGAAGGAGCAAGCCGAAACCGCAAACCGCGCAAAATCCTCATTTCTGGCGAATATCAGCCATGAGTTGCGTACGCCGCTCAATGCGATTATTGGTTTCTCAGAAATGTTAATAAATGAGTTATACGGACCTCTTGGCAACCAAAAATATGCCGAATATACAAACGATATCCATAGTAGTGCCTGCCACTTACTGGAAATTATCAACGAGATTCTGGACATGTCCAGCATTGAAGCAGGAAGTATAAAACTGTCTCAAAACGAGACTCCTCTTCCTGATCTGATAGAAACAGTCACCCGTATGCTGGCACCACATTCACAGGAAAAAAATATCACAATTGAGACCCATATCCCCGAAGCACTCCCTGTTTTACGTGTGGATGAGCGACTTATACGGCAAGCGCTGATAAACATTATCACAAATGCGATAAAATATTCCGATCACGGATCAAAGATTGATATATACACACACTACACACGCAATGAAAATCTTTCCATTATTGTAAAAGACAACGGAGCCGGAATCCCTAAAGACAAACTTGCCCATGTTATGAAACCTTTTGGGCGCGTAGAAGATGCCTTCCGCAAGAAATCAAATATTGAAGGAACTGGTTTAGGGCTTCCAATTGCCAAAGGAATGATAGAACTTCACGGAGGGACATTAACAATTACATCGGAACCCGGGCAAGGTACTGATGTAGAAATCACACTTCCTTCTTATCGTGTCGTCAAAAAAATAGGCTCTTCATCCGGCATAGTTAACTTTAAATTCGATCCGCTCTCCGCACAAAAAACAACAAGCAACACAACCCTTGCACAATAAAATCCTCCCGTTGTAGTATTGAAATATCATGAATCTTCTTGAACAAAAATGTGCTGATGTCGGCATGAAAATGACAGAGCAAAGAAAACTGATCTTGCATGTCCTGACAACAGCGGCTGACCACCCCTCCGTTGAATCAGTTTATGAGCGGGCCAAGAAACTGGACGACTCCATATCCATGGCAACAGTTTATCGCACACTCAATATGCTGGATGAACTGAATCTGGTCGTAAGGCATGAGTTTAAAGAAAACTTTTCAAGGTACGAAGTGAATGATGAACACCATCATCACCTGATTGATCTTGAAACGGGAGATGTTATTGAGTTTCAGAATAGAGAACTTGAATTGCTAAAAGAAAAAATTGCGCAAGAACTCGGCTACGAACTCGTCGATCACCGTCTTGAATTATATGGAAAGAAATCAAGGTAAGCACTCATACATCTTGTGAACGCCTTTATTTCCTGTTTATATTAAAACCTGATTTACAAAAAACGGGAATATACGTAATGCGCAAGCTCCTTTATTTTATAATACTCTTTATTCTGCTAGCGGCCACATCATTCAAAAGCCACGCGGAAGAGAAAGAAAGCGCATATGAACGTGTGATGCGTACACAAACCATCCGTTGCGGGTACGTTGTCTGGTCTCCCATGTTTATGAAAGATCCAAATACAGGGAAATTATCAGGCATTTTTTATGAATATACAGAAGCTGTTGCAAAAGCTTTGGATATGAAAGTGGAATGGGTAGAAGAAACGACCCCGGCGGCCTATGTGGAGGCCCTGCAGGCACGCCGTTTTGATATGCTTTGCTCTGCCGATTGGCCGAATGCCAGCCGCGGAAAATATCTGGATTATGTCGATCCAATTTTTTACATGGCAGTTGTTCCGTTTGCACGAACGGGAGACACCCGTTTTGACCATAATCCGGCAGCCATCAACGATCCGTCTGTGACGATTTCTGTAATTGACGGCGAAATGTCCAGCATCATAGCCCACAACGATTTTCCACAGGCAAAACTTTTAGAATCCCCTCAAATGGCAGATGCATCACAGTTGTTGATTAATGTTGAAAACAAAAAAGCTGATCTTACAATTACGGCTCTCACCACAGGACTGGAGTTTAACAAAAACAATCCCGGCAAGACCAGACAAATCCCCATGAAACAGCCGCTCCGCCTTTTTCCCAATACGCTTTCACTGCCCCTTGGTGAAGACAAGCTACGGCAGATGATGAATACGGTCACGCGTGAATTGCTCTATAATGGGACAATTGATCGAATTATTGATAAATATGAAGAGTATCGCGGATCGCTCTACAGGGTAAATCTGCCATATTCTACATCTAACGCCCCCTAGACTGGAGATAAAAATCATGCCCCGGTTTTTTACCTTATTTGCTTTATTCCTTCTGGCATTATCTCCCCTGTCTTCTTTTGCAGAGCAACTTTCAGATGAGGAAACTGTTTACGAGCGTGTCATGCGTACACAGACCATCCGTTGCGGGTATGTCGTATTGCCGCCACATATCATCAAAAACCCAAATACTGGCGAACTGTCAGGTCTTGTTTATGAAATTATGGAGAGATCAGCCAAATTGCTCGGTTTAAAAATTGATTGGGCGGAGGAGGTCGGATTTGGCACGATGAATGAGGGGCTTAAAGTCAGAAGATACGATGCCATTTGCTTTGGATACTGGAGAAACCCGTTCGAAGCGAAGCTGGGGTTTGTTAATTTCAGTACACCTCTATATTACATGCCCGTCGGTGCTTTTGTACGTGCCGATGATACGCGTTTTGATGAAAGTCTGGAGGCGTTCAATAATCCCTCAATTCGTATTTCAACTTCGGACGGGCAAATCAGTACAACTATCGCCGCCGAAGAATTTCCACAGGCACAGGTGATCTCCCTGCCTAATTTAACAGACGTGAGCCAAAATCTGATGGAAGTTGCCTCAGGCAAGGCAGACGTTGCTTTTTTAGCGTACAGGGATGGCTTTGCCTTTGAGGAGAAAAATCCAGGTAAAATCAAGAATGCTGCCTATCATTCTCCGGTGAGGGTATTTGCATCTACAATTGCTCTTCTACAGGAGGGCGACCCGCGGATGGAAGTGATGTTAAATACAGCTTTCCTGCAACTTCTTAATGGCGGTAGCATTGACCGATTACTTCAAAAATATGAGGAATATCCGGGCGCCGTTTTGCCCGTTGCCAAGCCATATATTATGCCTGACTAATTTTGGTGGCTTTTTCAGGTGGATCGCGCTAAAACTCACACCATGAGTATAAAAGAGATCATCCAGAACCGCCGGACATTCGCGATTATTTCCCACCCGGATGCGGGAAAGACGACCCTGACGGAAAAACTCCTGTTATTTGGGGGCGCGATCCAGATGGCGGGAGAAGTCAAAGCCAAAGGGGAGCGCCGCCGCGCACGCTCGGACTGGATGAAAGTGGAGCAGGAGCGGGGGATTTCCGTAGCATCTACCGGCATGACGCTTGAACATGGCGGTATAACGTACAACCTGCTGGATACGCCCGGACACGAGGACTTTTCCGAAGACACGTACAGAACCCTGACCGCCGTTGACAGCGCCATTATGGTTCTGGACGCCGCCAAAGGCATTGAGCCGCAAACCCTGAAACTCTTTGAGGTCTGCCGCCTGCGAGACATTCCCATCATCACCTTCGTCAATAAAATGGACCGGGACGGACAAGACCCGTTTGACCTGATTGATGAAGTCGAGCAACGTCTGGCGCTGGATATTACACCGGCAAGCTGGCCCATCGGCATGGGGCGTGATTTCAAGGGATGTTACAACCTGATTGAAGACGAACTCCTGCTTTTTGACCGCGGGAAGGGTGATCATATTGATGAGGGGCTGACTTGCAAGGGACTCAACGATCCTCTCATTGACGAAAAACTGGAAAGCTTTCAAGCAGACAAGCTGCGCGAAGATATTGAAATGGTGCAGGGGGTTTGCCCCGAACTGGACATTGGCGCGTACAGGCAGGGGCATTTGTCCCCGATGTTTTTTGGCTCTGCGATCAATAATTTTGGCGTGCAGGAACTTCTTGGCGGGCTGGCAAAATTCGCCCCGTGCCCCCAGGCTTTGAAAGCCGAAGAACGTATGATCCAGCCGGACGAAGGCAAAGTCACAGGCTTTGTCTTTAAAATTCAGGCCAATATGGACCCCAAACACCGGGACCGGATTGCATTCACCCGTATTTGTAGCGGCAAATTTAAAAAGGGCATGAAGCTGAAACACGTACGCTCCGGCAAAAATCTGACGATTCATTCTCCGCAATTATTTCTGGCACAGGATCGGGCATCTGCCGAAGCAGCCTATGCCGGTGACATTATCGGCATCACAACCCATGGGGGTCTGCGGATCGGAGATGCTTTGAGTGAGGGCGAAGATTTGACCTTTACGGGCATCCCAAACTTTGCGCCGGAACTGATGCAACGCGTACGCCCCGATGATCCGCTTAAGGCCAAGCATTTAGGAGCGGCCTTACAACAAATTGCAGAGGAGGGCGGCGCCAGAGTGTTTAAACCTCTTCTGGACTCTGCCTGGATTGTTGGTGTCGTAGGGCCTTTGCAGTTTGACGTTCTGGCCGACCGCATCCGCACGGAATACAATATTCCTGTCAAATTCGAAGCGACACAGCTCTATACAGCGCGCTGGCTGATCTCCAATGACAATGCCAAACTGAAAACGTTTGTCGATCTAAACCGTAGTGCCATTGCCTATGATCACGACGAAGCCCCAGTTTTTCTAGCACGTAATGCCTGGCACCTCCAGGATGCGGAAGAGAAAAACAAAGAGATCGCCTTTGCCGCTACGAAATAGAAATAGGCTGGATGTGTCAATCTCCTATGATTGGTTTCAAGTTAAAAGTTTGAAATTGCTAAAATCTTCGAACAC
>CAKZKV010000139.1 GCA_937124505.1 uncultured Alphaproteobacteria bacterium | reverse complement strand
GCCCCATTCCCATTCAAAACAGGATTATCAATGAAAAATCCGCTTGCATCTGAGGCAACACCAATCAAATCAACCCCTGTGGGAAAGCCTGACAGCTCTATTCTTGTGACATAAAAACCGGCCCCCAGATCAGGCTGTATTTCAAGAACACGTGACATTTTAATGTCACTGTAAGAATTGGGATCATCTCCATAAATGACAACATCAGACGAATCTAATGTTGTATCAATAACTTCTGTCGAATATTGGAACTCTTTGTTTGGGTTGAGGAAAGACACATCCGATCCGCCGCCGCCACGGACGACCCGATAATCCGTCCCCAAAATATTTTCGACTCCGTCAATACGGGACACCTGAAGCAGGCGGACCTCAAACTGCTTGGGTTCCTCAGGTTGCGGAGGCGCCTCGAACTCTTCTTCTTCTACTGATGAGGATATAGCAGAACTTGAAGAGGACGACTCCTCATAATACGGCGTTTCTAACGTCCCCTCTTCATCAATTGCCAGACGCGGCGCATTACTCGTAAATTCGTCGACGGTTTTTGTTTCATAGGCTGCTATTTCAGACGTATCAAACTGTGAATTACTAATCGCGGTTGAAACGGATATTAAAAGAGATTCACTACTACTTTCCGAACTATCGCTATCCGATTCAGATTGGGACTCCGTTTCATCACTTTGAGACTCAACATCTTCGTTCGGACTCCCATCCTTATGTTCTTCTTTTTTGGGAATAATGCTGGATACGGCAATATAATCTTCGACGGTTAGATTTCCAACTTCACCCACACCGCTTAACAAGTCCCGTGCACTGAGCAGTTGGTCATCCAACCAGAATTCAGGGGCGACATCATCTTCAAAAAGCAAAAGGGCCAGGCCGACAAAGACAATACGGGCGCCCGTTTCAGGGTCAGTGATGATCAGGTCTTCCCCAACAATATCAACATTGACGTCCTCAATGTTAAATCCTTCCAACACAATTTTCTGTTTAGGGCCCGCGACAACTGTTTCAGTCGCGCCACCTTCCGGAAGCTTTACTGTTAGTGTTTCTTTAGTATCTACCATCTATCCATAGAACCTTAACCTATTATTATAGGGCACAGATATAAACGAACTGTAAAAATGGCCGAACAGCCTTTAAGAAAAATTAAGTTTACTGAAGGGCGTCTTGTGATCCCGTAGCATCAACATCGAACTCTTCCTGTAACAGGATATCATTATTTTCAGATTCTGTATCAGAAAATAACATCTCATCCAGAGGACCTTCATCCTGCTGCAAATGATCTTCAACATTGACTTCATCCAGGCTCATATCTTCTGCGATATCCTTAGATGGGGTTTCTTTTTCCTCTGCAGACAATTGATCTATATAAGAGCGCATTTCCTCCATCGTGCCCTGTAGAAACTGATTTTCAACTGCCAACTCATCTATTTTTGATTTCAGCATATCCAATTCTGCCGATGTATCATTCTGAGAAGATAGATTTTCCTGTATTTTTTGAAATTCCATATTTTCGGTTTCCAGCTTCTCCAAACGCTTAACCAAAGCCTGCACGTCCATTCTTTCTTCTGTACAAACCCGAACAACTGACAACGCACTGGGATCTTCGGGCTGCCTTTTTCTCAAGGCTTCTTTTTCTCTTTCAAGAAGCTGCATTTTCAACTTCATGCTTTCAATCAGCTCCTCATCTTCAAAAACATCCCTTTGATTATGATTATCTTTAGCGGACACAATATAAGGCTTAAGAGGCTCAATCTCCTCCGGCAGTTCAGGATCACATGTCTCTGAAGCCAGATAAGAAACCGTTTCGTTTGCATTGGACTGCGGCAACGGCTCAGATGAAATTTGAGGCCGCACGACTTCATTCACCGCGGTTTTGTCCACAACCTCCATATTTACAGTGGTCGGAGCATCATTTTGTGTTTCCAATTCCAAAACAGGCACAGAAGATTGGGACAATTGACGACGATATTCCTCTTCTATGGCCTGGGCCATGGAAGAAGGAGCGGCTTTTTCACCAGACACAACAGGCTGAGGCTGCTTTTCGGCTGAAGAAGAAAACTGACTCTGCAACTTTTTCGTCGCAATCCTTTTGGGCTCACTGGGGGATGGTGATGTCTGTTTTTTTACTTTTTCAGGGAAGCGGGACATTTTCTCAAAACCGAAAAGTTGCCCCTCCGTCCCTTTATCGCCCTCAGGAGAAGAAGCAAAGCAATTTACTGCTGCAAAACATGGCAGCAGTATCAGCAACAATAAAATTTTTTTCATGATGACCATAAAGCCAAACTATCTTTACTATTAAAATTTATAGACACCCCGCAACGCAAAACTATGAATATTCAAATCTCCACGATATTCAAAGTCATAATTTGCCTTGACCTCCCATATTTCATCCGCAACACTCAAGCCTGTTCCTAAGTTAATCTTATGCCGCTGAGGCTCAAAGCCATCCAGAAACAACTGGCCTCCCCCCCCTTGCAAAACAGCAACATTTTGACCCTGGTCACCAAAAATATCATATGCATAACTTGCAGAAACTTCCGGCATCACAAAAAGCCCTTGCTCTGTTTTATTGTCCCATTTCAGATTGATCTGGGGGCCAAGCTCAAGCCTGTGAACGGAACCTTCATTTACTTGCAAGTTGAACCCACCCGCACCGGATTCAACATAAGATTGCGTGTCCAGATATGAATAACGGGCACCAAAACTTGGCGTCATAATCATGTCGCCACGCTTGTATCAGCCCCAACGTCAGAATAAAGCGTAATCTGTTGACTATCGTATTCAACCTCTGCGACGGAGGTCGTCCCACCAACATTTTTTCGGACGCGTTGGACATTATTAATGCCCCAGATAACGGCTCCATTCACAAAGAGTTCGTTATCTGTATTGTAAGTTCCGTACAAGGACACCTGATAACTATCGATTTCAGATTCCGTCTGGTTTGCATTTTCCGAATCAACTTGCGTATACGCATACGTGCCTGATACCCCCATCACACCTTTTTCATGCAGCCCGCCCGTATCATACCCGAAAGAGATTCCTGACGTATTCAAGTCATACCCATCAATTCCATTACGGGCTGATTGCGTACCCAACGCACCAAAAACCTGTCCCCAGACCCGTCCGTCAATACTATAAAATCCTCCATCATCTTCATAGCCATTGCCGGAACTAATTCCTGTAATATGGTCTCCATTTCTTAAATACAGCAAGCGACGAACCGCCAGATCAACAGTTTTGTCCGTTACAAACTCAGACGCCATGGCTGGCCCTAAATCCTGAGTAGGCTGTAAAGACTCAAGTATTTCATTATATTCCGTTGAGGTGGATGCCTTTGCCAGATTATTTTGGACAATCCGAATATCTTCGCTCTCTTCATCCATTTCATTTAAATCAATTAAAATCAAAGAAGCGACTTTTGCATTATTGCTGGTAGAGGCGTATCCGGTCACACTATTGCGAACGATCTCAAGGTCTACATCATTTCCATTCTGGACAAATTGAAAATCATACAAATATGATGTATCAACGAAGGTCGGCAAAGTTGTTGCCCCGCCATTTCCCTGAATCACCCCCGCCAGCGTTTCCGTGCCCAAAACCTCAGACCCAAGTTCAAAATCAACACCAAACGAAGATGCACTAAGGTCTACCGGGCCGCCGCCTGTAAAGGCAAGCCTGCCAAACGTTGTTGTCCCACTATCGCGGTCCAATCCAAGCGTGACCTCCCCTGAATTGGCAGAGGCCGTATATGTGCCAACTGTGAGTGTGGAACCGGCAGAAATATCAAGTCCTCCGTCCAGATCAAGAGTCCCCGCACCATTCAACCCTCCCTGAAGGATCAACCTGCCATCAGAACCTATCGTCACGGAAGAAAGAGGCGTAACGGCCCCAGCAGAACTTTGCATCGTCATATTGCTGCTATCTACACTCAGGGCAACAGAATTGACGGTTCCAGTGATTGAAAAATCGCCCCCATTGAGATCACTACCTACATTCAGACTATCCCCTGTATGCCCTTCAATCTGCGCACGGATATTTATCCCACCATAGAGATTGAGAATCTCGCCTGCATCGGCGGTCCCCAAATCAAGATCGCCTTGCACAGCCCCGTCGTTTGCGTCACCACCATCACCATTGGTTAAGATATTGGCGTAGGCATTCCAAACATCGTTATTTCCAATCGACAAGCTGTCAATAGGGGCAATCCCCCCGATCACCTCATTCTGATCAACTGCAATTCCGCCACTGTTTGTAGCTACCGTCCCCACATTATCAACACTGCCGTCAATCGTATGATTAAGCTCTACACTTCCACCGATTGTCAAAGTCACCGCATTATCAATGGTTAATGCCGCAGTTGTGTTTTCATCAAGCGTACAATCAACACCTGGCAAAGTTCCCGTACAATCTTCAGCATGGGCTGTTTGCGCGGAAGAAAGTGTTAGCAATGATAAAGAACACAATAAAAAAAACTTGTATTTCATACTTTTAGACCCTAAGTCTGGCGTTTAGACAGTTAGATGTTTTCAAACGAAAAGAATTTAAATGCAGCCTATGTAAAAAAAGTATTTGATTCTGCATATACGTGTCAATGAAGCACGCCCTTGATTCTGCGAACTTATTCACTACTTTATTCAATGAAATCAAAAAAACTTATTTCACTTTTGCAAAGGCAGGCATAGCTTTGTCATTAAAGGAAGCTGCTTTTAATACCCTTTTGCATTCAAAGCGTGAGCAGGCATCCGAGGCGAGCCGCACGGAGCGTACATAAGGTACGTGAGTACGGCGAGACCGATGGATAACGAACTCACGCAAAGAATGCGAATTGGTATAAGCCCTCCTCAACGCCTTATTACCAATATTGCTGATCGTTCAGTGCTGTTACGCACTTAACAGAACCGTTCATTGCGTCTATTGATGCGCCGTTTAATGATTGGGCTAACCAGCCTTCCGGATGGCTTAATTTGAAAGGTGCCTTTACGATACTTTCACGAACCTGCTCAAAACCTACTTTGGAGTAAAAGTCCGGATCACCATACGTAAATACCAGATCAACATTTAATGATTTCAAATGCCCAAGACCAAAATTAATCAGCTTCTGCCCCACTCCTTTACCCTGATGCTCAGAGGCAACAGCCACAGGAGAAAGTATAAATGCAGCCTTATCATTCGGAAGCATAAGACGGCTAAAAAATATACTCCCAATGATTTTTCCTTCCAAAACGGCGACAAAACCAAGTAAATCGTCCTTGTTTGTCGTGTTAATCAAGTCAGAAACCAGGCTGGCTATTAATTTGCCCTCTTCTTTACTCTCAGACTCTGTAAAAACATTTTCAAATAGCTCGATCACTGCTTGAGCATTTGTTAAATTAAATTTGGATAGCTTCATTTTCAGACTATTACCTTATATCTGCAAATGATAAAATAGATTTTTGAAAATCATGGTGGGCGATGAGAGGGTCGAACTCCCGACATCCTCGGTGTAAACGAGGCGCTCTACCACTGAGCTAATCGCCCGCTTCTAAAGATCAGAAGTAGGAAGTGAGAAATTAGAGTCTCGGCAACGGAATTGCAAGTGTTTTCTCTTCCTCATCGTAAAAAAATATAAGGGCTACTCATATAAAACTTAGACGAGTAGAGTCTGCGACGCTATTTGATCCATCCTTCAATTTCCGCATCATGGGGAAGCCCCCCCTTATGTACCAGCGTGCCATCTACTATCACGGCGGGTGTCGTCATGATACCACGTGAAGCAATTTCAACCGGATCATGTATGTGGTACAGATCAATTTCCACGCCAATGGATTTGGCTTTGTTTTTAATCATATCTTCGGTGGCAATGCATGTCTTGCAACCTGTCCCAAATACTTCTACTTTTTTCATCTCTACGTCCTTTCCTATTGATAAAGCCAGTTAAAACCATAGCCGACAATGATAAAGGCCAATGCCAGATAGACAATAAAAAAAACCAGCATAGGTGGCTTCAAAACTTTTCGCAAAATTACTATCTCCGGCAGGGATATAGCTACGGTGCTCATGATAAAGGCCAACGTTGTTCCAACAGGCAGGCCTTTCTCCATCAAAACCTCGGCAACAGGAACAACGCCAGTCACATTTGAATAAAGCGGCACAGCCATAAGAACGGCCAATGGTACGGCAAACACGTTATCGGTCCCTGCATGTGTGATGAACCATTCCTGCGGCACAAAACCATGAATCCCGGCCCCGACGCCAACACCAATCAGCACATATAACCAGACACGTTTAAGGATATCAACGGTTTCATCCCATGCATGAGAGAAGCGTTTCTTGATGGTAATCTGAGGCTCATTCAATTCACCATCAGCCCTCTTCACCTGAAAAACAAATGGCTCAACCCATTTTTCCAGCTTTAGTCCATCTATGAACATCCCCCCAACCATGCCGGTGGCCATGCCCACAACAACATAGGCCAGCGTAAAATGCCAGCCAATGGCCTCACCAAATAAAATGGCAGCAACTTCGTTAACCATCGGGGAGGTAATCAGAAACGCCATCGTTACCCCCAATGGAATACCCGAACTTAAAAACGCAATGAATAAAGGAATGGAGGAGCAGGAACAAAATGGTGTGACCGCCCCCAGAATAACGGCCAGCGCATAAGCAATCATTTTGGGCTTGCCCTCCAGCCAATATCTTACTTTTTCCGGTGACACCCACGAGCGAAGAAAACCGACGATCAACATCAAAAATGTCAAAAGAAAGAAAATCTTCGCCGTATCCTCAATAAAAAAATGCACGGCCTCCCCCAGGCGGGTTTGCGAATCAACTCTTAGAAGATCATAAGTAACAGCGTCAGCAAGTGCGGTAAAAATTTCAAGCATGATGGATTAAGTATCAACGAATACAGATAAAAGATACTGTGGTTACAAAAATGCCCCCGTGTTTTTTACGGGGGCATTTAAAAACATAAAAAAAGAAGAAGTTATAACTTACTTCTTCTTGCCGTTGACTGCTTCTTTCAGCTCTTTACCTGGCTTGAATTTAGGTTGTTTAGAAGCAGGAATTTTGATTTTTTCACCTGTACGTGGATTACGGCCCTCTGTAGCGGCACGCTCTGCAACGGAAAATGTACCGAAACCGATCAGACGAACGTCATCGCCGTCTTTCAGGCTGTTACGGATAGCTTCCAGAGTTGCGTCAAGAGCAACACCTGCTTTTTGCTTGGAAATATCAGCTTCCTGAGCAATTTGTGAGATAAGATCTTGTTTGTTCATAATAGTCCCCAATTTAGGTTAAAGGTTAAAACAAGTATTGAAACAGGAAAACCTGATATAAACCAGAGTTTTCCTGACTTCCAACACAATATTTATACTTCGTTTTCAAGGGGCGCTCAATGGCGAATTACGTTTTTTTCGCCATTTTCTGCGGTTTTCGATGAAATTTCGGAAAAATCCTCCTCTTTTTCCTCAGAATCATGCGTAATCGGCTGCGGAATAGCCGTCAAAGCATGGGTCAAAACCTCTTCGATTCGGCTCACAGGAATGATCTCCAGACCTTTTTTAACGTTAGCCGGTATTTCCGCGAGGTCTTTTTCATTCTCCTCAGGAATTAGCACCTTTTTAATGCCGGCCCGCAAAGCAGCCAAAAGCTTTTCCTTCAGGCCACCGATTGCCGTCACGTATCCACGCAAATTCACCTCGCCCGTCATGGCAATGTCCCGGTGTATCGGAATGTCCGTCAGGGCGGACACAATCGACGTCACCATTGCCGCCCCCGCGGACGGGCCATCCTTTGGCGTCGCTCCAGCCGGAACGTGAACATGGATGGATTGATCCTTCAGCTTTTCGTAATCAATGCCCAACGTCGCTGCCCGTGATTTAACCAGCATTTCTGCAACGGTAATCGATTCTTTCATCACATCGCGCAAGTTCCCGGTCATGGACACCTTGCCGTCTTTCCCCGGCATTTTCACCGATTCAATCGACAGGATATCGCCGCCAGATTCCGTATAAGCCAGACCAGTTACAACGCCGACACGGTTTTCCTCATCCATTTCGCCGTAACGGAACCGGCGCACACCGGCATATCGCTCGACAAGCTTGGGAGACAACTGAATTGCCTTGCGGCCTTTCATAAGAATGTCTTTTAAGGATTTACGGCACAGATTGGCGATTTCACGCTCCAGATTCCGCACACCCGCCTCCCGCGTGTAATAACGGATCAGGTGGCGAATAGCAAAATCACTGATTTTAAACTCAGAAGTCTTTAGACCGGCCATTTTCTTTTGTTTTTTCAGCAAATGGCGTTTCACGATCTCAAGCTTTTCGTCCTCCGTGTAGCCGGAGACACGGATAATTTCCATCCGGTCGAGAAGCGGCTGCGGCATGTTCAGGCTGTTCGCTGTACAGATAAACATCACATCAGAGAGATCGTAATCCAGCTCCATATAGTGATCGTTGAATGAGCTGTTCTGCTCCGGATCAAGCACTTCCAGTAACGCCGCACTCGGATCACCGCGGTAATCCTGCCCCAGTTTGTCAATTTCATCCAGCAGAAACAACGGATTGGACGATCCGGCCTTCTTCATCCCCTGAATGATTTTTCCCGGCATGGCCCCGATATAGGTGCGCCTGTGACCGCGGATTTCACTCTCGTCCCGCACACCGCCCAGAGAGATGCGTACAAAGTTACGAC
>CAKZKV010000138.1 GCA_937124505.1 uncultured Alphaproteobacteria bacterium | reverse complement strand
AAGCAGGAGCCGCCATAGCCGGGCCCGGCATTCAGGAATTTCGAGCCGATCCGTTTGTCCATCCCCATGGCACGCGCCACGTCCTGCACATTGGCATTGGCTTTTTCGCAAAGATTGGCAATTTCGTTGATAAACGTGATTTTCGTCGCCAGAAAGGCATTTGCGGCGTATTTGGTGATTTCCGATGTTTCAGGAGTTGTAAAAACAATCGGTGTCTCATTGAGGTAGAGCGGACGATAAAGGCGTCGCATAATTTCCTGCCCCCGCTCACTTTCACAGCCAATTACAACGCGGTCAGGACGCAAGAAGTCATTGATCGCCGCACCTTCACGCAGGAATTCTGGGTTGGATGCCACATCAAAATCCGCCCCCGGATTTTCTGCACGGACAATCCGCTCAATTTCACGGGCCGTTCCAACCGGCACTGTTGATTTTGTGACAATCAGTGTGTATCCCTCTAGATTTCTGGCGATTTCTCTGGCGGCGTCATAAACATATGTCAGGTCGGCATGGCCATCATCCTTTTTGGGGGGCGTTCCCACTGCGATGAACACAGCATCGGATTTTTTGACCGTTTCCTGCAAATCTGTTGTAAAGAACAAGCGCCCTGCTTTGACCTGCTTTTCAACCAGATCATCGAGTCCCGGCTCATAAATCGGGATTTCCCCTTTTTTCAGTCGCTTGATTTTGTTTTCATCAATATCCACACACGTTACATCGATACCAAATTCCGCAAAACATGTGCCGGATACCAACCCAACGTAACCAGTTCCAATAACACCTATGTGCATCCGGTTTCCTCCAAAGATTAAAAGTTTGTGCGCAACTTATCTTTTTTTCGATAAAAATAAAAGTAAAAAATATGTGGACAGGTTATATAAAAGGTTTGCTTTTGAAAATGATCTCTGGTTAGTTATGGATAGTTTCCAAATAAATTATTAAAAACAGAAGAAGAAAGTAAATTACTATGAGCAAAGACAGTCAAAAGAATACCACTGAAAAGCAAAACAGTGCCCTTCCTTTGTTTTATTCAAATCCGGTTCCGCTCGATGCAAAAAAACATGTCGATGTAGCTCTGAAAAAGAATTTTGGACTGGGATTCACAGCTGGCATCAATGCGATTCCTATTAACCTGATCGAAATGCCGCAAATCTGCCACTACTACCCGATCGCCTTCAGCCCGGACAGTAACGCAACACCTGTCGCTATTCTGGGGGTCAGAAATGATGAAAACCTGTTTCTGAATGAAGATGGAACATGGAACTCTGATGCCCTTTACATTCCGGCCTATATTCGCCGTTATCCTTTTATTTTCTCTGAAATGCCGAATAGCGATCAACTCTCTCTTTGTATTGATCTGAATGATGACGTCACAGAAGAAGGCGGCGAGCAAAAATTCTTTGACGATGAAGGGAAACCGACAGATCTGGCCAATAATGCCCTTGAGTTCTGCAAATCTTATCATGCCGCTGCGCGCCAAACACTGGAATTCAGCACATGGCTGGCAGACTCTGATCTTTTGATTGAGCGTGAAGCACAAATCAATGCTGGCGAAAACACACGTATTAACTTCTCTGGATTTAGAATTATCAATGAGAAAAAACTTGCGGAATTGCCTGACGAAAAAATCGTGGAGTTGCACAAAAAAGGATGGCTGCCCTTCCTTTACGCACACCTGTTTTCCGGTGCGCAATGGCAACGCCTGACACTTCTTTTGAGAGACAAGGAACAAAAGAAAGCGGCATAAAAAGCGGCATAATCATTCAGTTTGGTGAGCGAGGGTTCACAAACGATAAAAGACATAAGGAGCACTTTTATGGCAAAAGTAGGAGCACAACGAGCTGCAGAACTGACGGGAAGATCCAAATCAACCGTTCAGCGTGCAATGAAGGCGGGAAAACTGTCTTTCGAGAAAGATATGAATGGTCGAAACGTCATTGATGTTTCAGAGCTGGAGCGTGTCTTCGGTCTTGTGCCCCAGCAACAGGAAGCAAAAGTTGCTTCTAATGTCGAAGCTGAACTGAAAAAAGCCGCTGACCTGATTGAAGCCGAGCGCATGAAAATGACCATTAAAATGCTGGAAGAGCGGATTGAAAGCCTTGAAAACCAGCTGACAGATATGCGTGGACAGCGCGATCAATGGCAAAAGCAGGCTCATCAGGTTCTTCTGACCACAGAATATACGCAAAAACAGGCAGAAGAATACAAAGAAAAGCTGGAAGAACGCGACAAAAAAGAAGAAGCCCGCCGGAAACAGGTGCTGGAAGCCAAAATGAAAAAGCTGAAAGGTGATAACGAAAACAGCAAATTACCTGGCACAAAACAAGAAGATAAAGGCGGCGTTTTCAGCTTTTTCAGTAAAAAGAAAAACGCCTGATTTTTTCTTTGCTTTTCATAACCGAACAATGCTAAACCTCCCTCAACATCAACATAAGGGAGGTTTTTTCTTTGATGTTACAAAATATTGATACAGCCATTCTGGATATTGACGGATTTATCTATGATTACGACCCTTCGTTTATAGATATCTGTCTGCAAGCCGCTGTAGATGCCTCTGCTGAATTACTGCCTTCCGTTGCTCGTGAACAGGCAATCGAACTTGCGAATACATCTTTCGACAGATTTCATGATTGTTTTTCCGCCTTCCTTCCACTTGCCGAACAGAACAACATTGAAAGAGAGGTTTTACAAGGCCGTTTTCAGACTCTTTACCATCAAAGTAAACTCAGGCAAACAAGAGAACAAAACCACCCTGCTCTGGCGCCAAAAAACGAATTAGTGACCCTGATCACAAAGGCACGGGAATTAGGCATACAATTTATCTGTGTGACACATTCAGACAAAAAAGAATGGACGTGTCCGGCGTTTGAGAGAATGGGGCTGATTGACCTATTGCCTGCCGACCTGATCATTGACTACGCTGATAGTGGATATGAAAACAGGTCAAATACGCCAAAAGCCATTAACATGGCCATGCAAATGACAGGAAGCACACCAGAGCGTACCTTAATCGCAGATGATGGCGTTATTAATCTGGAGTTGGGAAAATCTGTCCACCCTCAGATCACAACTGTCCTTAAAACAGCAACTCCTGTTGATCATCCACAAGTTGACCTTGTGATTACATCTCCTGTTCAACTCATCACAAAATTAATTGCAGCGAGATCAGAGCCGATAGCGACGCAGCGCACATTGCAAACAACGCCTTATGTCATGCCAGAACCGCTGCTTTAGAATGGTATAGGATCAGAAAAAGTCACCAATGCGCCGTCACCCGGATGATGCACAGTTAAAGAAGACGCATGGAGCTGTAATCGTGGCGTAAGCCGATACGTTGTTTCATCCGCATAAAAAGGATCTCCTAAAATAGGATGACCCAGTTCCGCAAGATGTACGCGCAACTGGTGAGAGCGCCCTGTGATCGGGGTCAG
>CAKZKV010000137.1 GCA_937124505.1 uncultured Alphaproteobacteria bacterium | reverse complement strand
CATCGCCGTCTGTGCCGTTTGTAGAGGTGTGGACGCTTGCAGGAACAGAGTTTCCGCCGGAACACGTTTTAGCTTCAGGGCGGCGATAAAATTTTCTGATAACAAGGACTGGTTGGCCTTTAAAATTCCATCCAGTTCTTTTTGCTTCAGTTCGTTGATCTTGATGGAGTTATCAAGTTCAATCAGTGTTTGTTCAGATTTCTGGATTTTTTGCGCTATTGGCACGATTTGAGTTTCAAGTGCTTTCAGCTTTTTTTGTTCTTCGCGGGTTTGGGCCGCCAGTTCTTGCGCTTTTTTCTTTTCTTTTTCAATATCCAGTTGCAGACCTTTGAAAACTTCTTCCCTGTGTACCGGGACTTGCGCATAGGTGAAGGGGCTTAGTAAAGCCACAAAAAGGCATACAGAAAAGAAATTGGGGGTTAGACGTGCTTTCATAGTTTCGCTATATTAATAAGATATAAATTATCACATAATTTTCTATACCAAAAAGGTTTCAGACATGGCCGATGACGAAGATGATAACAAACAGGTAAATGCGTCTCTGGATGATGACTCTTCCGAAGAGTCGCAGGATGATGATCAAAGCGGAAAATCGTCTAAAAAACTATTGCTTTTGATCGCAATCCCCCTTCTTTTGCTGGGCGGTGGCGGCGCGGCCTATTTCGCAGGTTTTCTTGACCCTTATCTTGGCGGGGCCAGTGAAAGTGAAGAACACGGGGATGAACATGGCGGCGGCGGAGAGCATGCGTCATCTGATGGTGGCCATGGAGAATCTTCATCAGGAGGGCATGGAAGCGGCAGCGGCCCGTATTTTCTGGCAATGCCGAACCAGCGCGTGAACCTTAATTCTGAAGGCGGTCCTCCAACTTTTCTGCAATTAAGTGTCCAGCTTGAATTAAAATCCGAAGCCGACAAAAGCAAGGTCGAGGCGGTGATGCCGCGTGTCATAGACCAGTTCCAGACATACTTGAGGGAATTGCGCGTCCGTGATTTGAAAGGCTCGGCGGGGATTTACAGGTTACAGTCAGAATTACTTGACCGGGTGAACGCAGCCGCGGCTCCGGTAGAGGTACAGGACATTCTGTTTCAGGAAATTCTGATACAGGAAAACTGATCAGATTTGTGGTATAATCTTCATCAAGGGCTAAAACTGGCCTGCAACTTGCTTATATTAAAGGGAACATGAGCGATACAGATACACAGCAGGGATTGACAGACGAAGAACGCGCCATGAAAGAGCAATGGAGCGGGGAAGGCGATGTCGAAGAACTCCAGGAAAATGAGGATGATATTGATGATTTCATGGCTCATATGGACGAGGAAGCCAATACGCGCATCCTGAACCAGGATGAAATCGACAGCCTTCTCGGTTTTGATGATGATGGCGGCATCGGCGGTGAAACATCCGGTGTGATGGCACTGATTAACTCGGCAATGGTGAATTATGAACGCCTGCCGATGCTGGATATTGTCTTTGACCGGCTGGTACGTCTGATGTCAACGTCCCTTCGTAATCTGACCTCCGATAACGTTGAAGTATCTCTTGACCAGATTTCCACAGTCCGTTTCGGAGATTATCTGAATTCAATTCCCCTGCCTGCCATGCTGTCCGTTTTCAAGGCCGAGGAATGGGACAATAACGGCCTGATGGTGACGGACAGCGCGCTGATC
>CAKZKV010000136.1 GCA_937124505.1 uncultured Alphaproteobacteria bacterium | reverse complement strand
AGATCAATCAGTGCGATCCGTAATGTTGCCCGTAACAGTTACGCCAATTTAGTTGGAATGAAATCTGAAGGAAGTGGCTTTGTCACAACAGAGGTTCATGGCTTGTTAAAAGAATTTGGTATGACCCCTGATGATATCAAATTTTTTGTCGGGGAAAATCCAAGTTATTTTGCCCAGATGCACATGCTGACAAAGCAGATATACCAACACCCGAACTTCTACACAAATCTCATCACAAAAGAAGCCAACATAGATCGTTTTCAGGTGACGATGGAAGCCATGCAACTGATGCAAACGCGTGATCGTTATGAAGCGGCCCTTCGAAAAGAACTTTTGCTTTCCCTTTTAGTTGAAATGAAGTTACGTGATCTGCAAGAATATAATGTAGACGTAGACCTAAGAGATATGGGTTCCCAAAATCTCTGGGGAGAGTAACATAACAAAAACTGGCACTTTCTTTGCAAAGCTCCTGATAAGATAACTTTTCAGGAGCTTTTTTATGTCCATTGGTGCCTTAGACGCCGCATTGTCTGGTTTAAGAATCTCTCAGCAACAACTCAGTGTGATTTCCACGAATGTTGCCAATGTGGGAACGGAAGGGTACACCCGAAAAATCCTGCCACAATCAACCCAGGCGATTAACGGTGAAGCCGTTGCCGTTCGTGCCAATACAATCATACGAAAAGTTGACTTAACCCTGACACGGGATGTCTGGACCCAGATCAGCAAAACAAGCGCCCAAGACACAAAACTCAACTATTTAAAGTCGATCGAAAACTTTCATGGGGCTCCGGACGCAGAGGTCTCTTTTGCGGCAGAAATTGCCGATCTGAGGGATAATTTCAGTGCGCTTTCTGACAGTGCCGATGATACGTATCTCCTGAGTCAAACGGTTGATCAGGCACAAACAGTCGCACAGAAAATAAATGATTTTGCCGCCCTCTTGACACAACTGAGGAATGACGCACAAACGGACCTCAGTGTATCTGTCAGTCGCGTCAATGACCTTTTGGAACATATTGCGGATTTAAATTCAGAAATTTCATTTTTACTTAGAAACAACAGAACAACGGCCCAGTTGGAAGATTTCCGTGACAACGCCATTAAGGAATTAACACAGGAAATAGATATCAGCTTTTTTGTACGCGGTGATGGAGTCATGGTCATTCAAACCCCGGAAGGGCAGGAACTCGCGGCTGAATCGGCTTATGAACTGGTATTTAATCCTGCCCCTGTCTCTGCTGTAAATTCTTACCCCGATCTGGGGGTCAGCAGTCTGTTTCTGCATGGTGATCCTGCCACAACGCCCGGAGGGGTTGACCTGACCGAGAAAAATCTCGGGGGAAAAATAGGGGCGCTCCTGGAACTGCGAGACGAAATCCTGCCTCAATATACGGCCCAGATTGATGAAGTCGCACATAAGCTTGCGTTACGCTTCGAAGCACAGGGCTTAAGATTGTTTACCGATGAAACAGGGATAGTCCCGCCAGATACGCCCCCAACCCTCGATGATCCTCTCACGCCACTCATTGATGAAACGTCTTCGGTTTCCTATGTCGGATTCGCCGGAAAAATACAGGTTAATCAGGCCATTATCAATGATAACAGCCTGCTTCGCACCGGCACGTATGGTGCCGTTGTTCAGGACGGTTCCAATGAAGTGATTCGCCGTGTTCTGGAATATACGTTCGGCCAGACAGACTTCCAGCAGGCCATAGGAACGCTCAGCTTTTCCCCGGTCGACGTTGCCGGCGCCACTTTGCAGGATTATCTTGGTATTTACTCTACAAATACTTTCACAGGCGCTGTTGACCTGACAACCTATGCAGATACAGCGGATATTGTGGCAACCGCGAACACACTGCTGGACGATCCCAACGACGTTTTCCGCCTGAACTTTTCTGATCCCGATCTGGGGCTGAGTGTGGATATTGATATTGATCTGAGTGTTGTAGCTTTGCAACCACCCACAGGTAATTTTGCCGGCGATCTGGTCAGCTATATCAATACGGTTGCAATCCCCGCCCTGCCCGCCGCAGATCAGGCTGATCTGGCAACAATGGGCGTGAATGTGCAGGTTGGCCCCTCCGGCCAGCTTCAAATGCTCTCACGCGGAGATATTACTATCAGCGCCGATCCCGGAACAGTCCCCAACGGCTTGGGAAATGATGGCCTGCTTTTTCTTGGTTTTTCCGATGGCGCAACCAGCGAAGCCATAGACCCTTACTTTGATATTCAGGTTGGAAATGATATCTCAACACGAGTTTCCATTGACCGAAACGATACAGAAGTTGATTTGCTGGCAAAGCTTCAGGCGGTTCCGAACCTGGCTGTCTATGATTTTATAGCCGACCCCGATGGACTTGGCGGGCAAATTCGTCTGCGTCCGGGGAACAGTTACAGCAACCCTGATTTTGGTGGTGATCTCAGAATAACAGGTGGCCCCTTTGAAAATATTCCGGGCGGGACAGCACAAGCCCTTATTGATGATACGGACGCGGACGGTACGGCAGATGCTCTGGCTGCATTACCAATAGGAATTAACATTGTCAGCGCTCTGTTCGGTAGCATTCGTGATAATAACGGCGCTCTCGGCGTGACAGGACAGGAAGTTTCCCCCATCACCGATGTCGCTTACCAGTCCGAAACATTTTCCGGCAGCGGTGTTTTTGTGTCCTTTCGCTCAGACTATCTGGGGCCGGATATCGGCGTTGATACGGATATTGCAGGATCTACAACATTGATAGATTTTACCCAGAAAGTTGTGAGCAAGCACATTGAAGATCTCTCTTTAGTGGAATCCAGACTGGAAGACGAACAAAACTACAAAGAAGCACTGGAATTACAACTGATTAATGAATCGGGGGTCAATCTGGATGAAGAACTGTCCAACCTGATTGTCATCCAAACCGCCTATGCGGCAGCGGCCCGCGCCGTAACCGCCGTTGATCAGTTATTTCAGGAACTACTTGACGCTGTGAGATAAGGAGAAAAAAAATATGGTCACCAGCATTTCCACTTTAGGACAAACACTCTCTCAAATATCAAATGTCAAACGGCAGCAGTTTACGCTGAGCGATCTGCAACTGCAGCTAAGTACAGGTAAAATTTCCCAGAAATTCAGCGGGCTGGAAACTAATGCCATCATCTCCAAACGTTCAAGGGCTGAGTTTAATTCGATTGAAACATACATCAACAACATTACAATTGCGGATCGTCGGCTGGAGCAGATGTCAACCGTCATCGAAGAATTACAAAATCAGGCCGGCAATGTAGCAAATATTGTTGCCAATGAAATTCAGGAAGGGGAAATAAGTCTTGATCGTATCCATGACATCACAGAAAACATTATTGATTTTATGGAAGATTTGATCAATGCACAGGATAATGAACGCTATGTCTTCGGCGGGGCCAATACCACGACAAAACCTCTCTCCCTTTCAAGCGGAACACTCTCCACTTTTTTGAAAGGAGAGCTGACTGACTGGCGCGCGGAAACATTAACAACGGATAATCTGATTGCTTCTTATCGCGCTACAACCGACACCGTTATTGGATATAACGCCCCTCTGACAAATGGCGATGTCGGAAAAGTCACGGTGCGGGTCGATAAAACAACCGAAATCGATTACACAACGTTTGGAAATGCGGATGGCTTTCGGGACATCATCATTGCAACGCAGATGTTAAATGAACTCACCGTGACAGATACGTCAGAGGTTTATCACATTGAAAAAATAAAGCTGGAAAGATCAGATTTTGACGGGGCGACACTTCCTTCTGACCTGCCTCAAACACCGCCGCCCGGAACGTCTCTGGTTTTGCCTCCTGATTTTTCAGACCCGGTTGTTCTGGATGAATTCAATGCGGAAAACGATCAAAGAGCAGATAACTTTTTCAAAATTATTAATGACCTTGGCCGCATGATTAATCAGGCGATTGATGATCTGGACGAGGTACGGTTTGCCCTTGAAAGTGACCGCGCACGACTCTCACAAATTAAAGACCGGCATATACTGGATAAGGCCACGGTTCTGAATACGATCAGTGATGTGGAAAATGCCGATATTGATGAGGTTGCCATTAAGCTGAATTCTTTACAAATCCAGCTTGAAGCATCCTACCGCGTTACAGCGTCCGTTAGCGGATTGACACTGGCAACTTTCCTGTAAAATATTAAGCAGCCGGCTCAATTACCAGCACTGGGCCGGAAGGCCCCATCTGCAGCGTGGCAACAGGAATAAGCCCTTTCTGGTTTTCATACCCTTGCATCAGGACATCTACTGCTTCTTCATAGTTGCCATCGACCCAGACCATGTAATTCACAACATAGTCTTTGTCCATTTTCCAAAGTAAATTAACGCCAACCTCCTGAGACCAGGCTTCTAACGTTGTTTTCAGATCAGAATTTTTCTTGACCTTCCAGGTCTTTACAAAAGACAATCTGGACGTATCCTTCATCTGATTCTGAGCGGGTATCGAGGTTTTTACATCTTCCGTTAGATCCGCCGCGGAGGCATCTTGAGATACCTCTATCGGAGCAGGTTCTGTGATCTGGAGAGGAACAGGCTCTACGATGGCTTTAGCAGGTCTGTCTTCCTGCATATCAGCAACCACCTGATCAATCATAGACATAGCAGGATCTTCAAGCTCTGCCATTTTCATCTCATCCGTCATTCTGGATGTCTTTGCCTCCTTATTGGCACGTTGCAACGTTTCCTGAGATGGTGGATCAATCGGTTCAATCACCGCGCCTTCCGTTACTTCGCTTAGCACATCTGTGCCTTCCTTTTCAGGAAGGGGAACAGATGTCTGCATATCCTCTATTGGTGAAATGACAATCGCATCTGAAATCGTAGCTTCCAATACTTCATTTTCGGTTACAGCTTGCTGCGCTACCTTAAGTGGTTTTTGAGTTTTTCTTAGCGCACCTTCCGCAGAAACAGATACATCATCTTTTACAATTACAACCTTCACACCCTCTTCAGACTTTTTTTCGGTGGGTTCCTCCATTGTCTGAATACTTTCCAAACGGACTGTTTCAATTTCCGGCGATGCCTCTGATTCCGAGATCGTGGTATCTGCGTTGGATATACGAACCATATGATTTGAAAAATCAACTTTCAGATTATTGTCTTTCGCAATCTTCAATAAAGTTTCCTGCCATGTTTCGCCCCCTTCCCAACTCACGAGTTGTGCTAAATCAAGGCTTTCCCCAAAAGCATAAGGAACATCTGTTGGAACGATCTGGCGCACGGCTGTAATTAACGGCAAATCACGACCGAATCCCTGTATAAAATTAGAATCCTGCTTCGGTGTGTCCTGAACAGAATCAAACAGCATACTTTGTTTGGGAGCATTTTTCACGTCTTCCAATACTTGCTCGGCGATAGGCTCCACTACAATATTTTGTGGAACCTCATCGATTTGCTCGCTCTCCGGAATATCTGCAACAGGCGTAATCACATTGCTTTCTGTTGCTTCTTCAATGATTTGTCGGAGGTCTTCCTCAATGTCATTTTCATTGATATCTTCCAATATTATCTCTTCCTGAACAGATACTTCTGGAAGAATTTCTTCAGTCTGAATTTCTTCCGCAGATGGAACCACGGGCAGCATATCTTCAGGAGCCGCGTTTTCTTCTGATAAGGATGGTTCTTCCGCAACAACTTCTTGCGGTGGGGTCCACTCAAAAGCAGCACGTGCATGGGAAGCCGCGGCAATACTTAAACCAACAACAGAAGATGCCAGCAGGAATTGCTTAAAATAACGTCTCGTTTTCATAGGGTAGTTCCTCTAAGTTCGTCTAAAAATAACATAGCCTATTTGTAGTCAATCATGCGTCTCTGACGCAAGGTAATCCAACCTGGACGCCTAGGTCCAACAAGCCATGATCTTAATTTACGCAAAGCAGAAGGAACCGTCAAACCCATTCTCTCAAGAATATAAAATACTGTGGTCACAATAATACATAGAGTGAGCGTCACAAGACGGGCATATAATAACAGAAAGATATAAGGAACGGCCGCACGGGCATCAAAAGCAAAGAATCGAATTGGACGCATGGAATTTCTCCAGTGCCAATTCTGCATCTCCTGAATATTTTCAAACTCTTCTCTTGAGACCATATAAAACCCCTTTATTTACATGCCTTAAGTAGATGATGATAACATAATATATGTCCGTCTATCAATCTTTCCTTCTTCAAAGATAATCTCTGCCGAACGCCCCATTGTGCGCCCATATAGAGGAACCATTCTCTGTATTTCGGCTGACCACTCTGTAAATTCAATAGACATGAGTTTTTCCCGCACTTCATCTGGAAAAATCATCCATTCCCGCACACCAATACGCCCCCCACCAACTTTCTGCACCAGTGCCTGCGTTACAACCAGACGCATGGATTCCATTAAGGCCAAAGCCCGTTCCTGGCGTTCATTGATCTCAAACGTTGAAATCATACGGGAAATAGTGTTTGCGACTCCCATTGTGTGAGTCGTGGTATAAACAAGGTGTCCCGTCTGAGCGGCCTCAATAGAAGCAGAAATTGTCTCTCGGTCCCGTGACTCACCCACAAGAATAATATTTGGCTTACGACGCAAGGCATTTCTAACTCCGTGGGCAAAATCATGAAGGTGCCTGGGAATTTCAGTCTGCGCCACCAAAGACCGTCTCTGTTCGATGGTATCGTAAACATATTCAATTGGTGCTTCATAAGTCAAAACTTTGCCGACACCACGAACACTTTCCAGCAACATACGCATGCCGGCGGCCAACAATGTCGTTTTGCCAGAACCTGTTGGCCCTGTTATAACCGCGATTCCCTGCCTCGGAGCCCAGGATTTGATAATTTCCGGCTCTGTATTCAAATCTTCCATTGTCGGCGGCTGATTAGGCAGAACGCGCATCGTAACCTGCACAGCATCGCGCCCTTTTGACAAAATAGCTGTAATATTTGTTCTGAACCGAAACCGCGTATAACGGTCAGGCTTGACCTCATAGGAAACGTCCAGATCACGTCCACTCGCTAGGCGAGCAAGCGCATCCGGGCCATATATTTTATTCAGAACCGCAGCGATATCGGCAGCATCCAAGGGACGAAAAGTCAGAGGATAAATTGTACCGTGAATATCACCATAAATTGATTTATCTGATTGAAAGGTAATATCAGATGAATTTTTCTTGATCGCCCATAACAGGAAAGGATCGACATGATCTTCCGTGAAACGCATGGGCTCATCAGGCCAAGTTTCTTCAGCCGCATTCTCAGCCTTTGCAAGACTTACCGGTTTTCTGGTGACCATTCAGCAGACTCTGGAATTAGCTGTGGAACATCAATAATCTGTACAGCACGATCACCTATACGCATATTCGTACCACCTCCGGTAATACCACGATCTTTAAGAGCTGTAAAAGGCTCTGTAATCATGCCTTGTGCCAGCAAAATCCGATACCGCACCATCCCTCTGAAATGCGCCAGGAGAAGAGCCAGATCGCTCTCAAATATTTCGTCAGCCTGATCATACCCTTCGACCCAGCCTTCTTCTACTTTTTGTTTCCAAATCCGACGTTCTTCATCGTTAACCGGTCTCAAGATATTCGGCGGCGGCTCAACTTCGCCCCATTCACGTTCAAGATATTGATTCCATGTTTTGGGCGCACTCACAAATTTGGCATTTGAATTGATATTATACATACGATCCGTAACAGCAGCTTCCAAGCCATTGATTAATGTATTATTGTCCGCTTCGGTTACAACGGGAGGTTCAATAAAGAAACCAGATGGGGCGCGAATAAGTAAGCGTCTGAAATTAAATACTTTATCCAGATAGCGGGCCTTGTCATCCAGTTCTTTCCGGATTTCATATGTACGAAAAGCCAAGCCACCACGTGCACCATAGGAAAGAGCAGCCTCTTTCAGGGCATCCATACGAATATCAAGCCCTATCCCCTCGCCTTCCTTGATCGGCCCTCCATCTTCATCAACTTCCAATTCGAATAGAGTATGAATGGTTGGAGGAGGCATATGCGTGGAATCACCACGCTCGATTTCCACTTTCGCACTCGCAAAAAATTGCGCAAAAGCCTGGTTGCTTAAAGGAGCAGAGAGCAAAAGGGAGGCCATCAGAGCGCCTCTGGTGAATGTTTTTAATGGGAAGGTCATTTTAGAGATCATCGATGTCCTGGAATTTTGTTGCGTATCTGATTTCAATTACTCTGTCTTGAGCATTCACATGGATAGCTGCTTCACTACCTAATTGAACACCCACACTTCTTAGAACTTCAACAATCGGCCTGCTTTCCGCATCGACAGAAACAATAATCGGCGTGGCAGGAGCAGCCCCATAGACATGGAACGAATACCCCGCGCGGTTTGCAAGCTTCTCTGTAATATCTTCAACAGGACCAATCCAGTTAATGGTAATTCCTCTTTTCAATTCTTTCGGCGCATTGTCCAGATTCGCCGTTGCAGGAACCTGACGTTTTTGCGCTTCAATAGCGGCAAGAGTCTCCAGAGAAGAACTCGCACGATCAGCCGCATCTGCTAATAATGCTGAAATCTTGTCCGGCTCTGCGACAATTTGCGGGTTTCCCTTCATGTAGGTTCCACCACATCCGGTCAGCAGAGGCAAAAGAAGTCCTAAGGCTATAATTTGTTTTGTATTCATATTTTTTACAGTCCGTAATTTTTATTTAAATAAATTTTTACAACAGCGTTTTATCAAATAAAAGGATAGCTTGTCCAAATTATTGCAGCAAGCCTTTATTATCGTTTATTTTTTACAAGGCTGTTTTTGTACATAACATTTATCACTTTTTTCTTGTAAGTATTTCCGTATTTAGGCGTTCTGGAATGATAGTGGGCAATCGCTTCCTTAAGATTATGCGTCTCATTCAAATGTCCACGAAGGATCCAGGCAGAGACCCCCACATTTGTACACGCATCATCCCGCACCCATTTTTTAGCATGCGCCTCTGACACTCCCCATTTTTTAGCCAATTCAGGAATCCAGATTGTATTAATTTGCATAGGCCCCAGATCATAACTGCCGTTTTTATTCCGCACCTGCTGCCCAACTTTTCCGCCTTCAACGTGATAAATACCAACAAGGGCCGCAGGAGGCACCGCATAATTTTGCGCCGCGAGCAACAGGCAGGCTGCAAAGGCTTCATTCATCATTTTTTACATCCCTCCCTAACTCTACTTTTTAAAAAACCCTAAGGGGCTTCCGCCACTGCTACCATCGCTTCCGCCGTCCTCATCTTTTTTATTTTCAGACGCCTCTGTAGCCTTTGGAAGCACAGGAGATTCTTGTGTTGGAGGAGGCGGTGGTGGGGAAGACGATGCGGCAGATGAATCGGGCTGATTCGGCTTAGAGACGGACTGCGAATCACCCTGATCAACAGAGGTTTCTATATTCTTCTGCCCCGTCAAAAGATAGTCCATCAACAAAAGAACCAAAGCTTTGCGACGATCAAACTCCTGCCAGACATCTCCAATAGATTTATTATTCTCTATTTTATCCGGATAGATATGAACAAATGTCTGCACCAGCAAGGACAGAATTTTCTGCTTGATAAAAACGATAGCGTCTTCTGGCTTTTGAGATTCTTTTTGAAATTGCTCTGCCAGTTGATCTGATTCTTTGAGTAACCGCTCTGCAATATTCGGGAACAACCCACGATCTTTATGATCCATGGCAGAGACAATCGGCAGAAAAGCTTCAATGGTTGAAAGCTCGGCATATTCTTTCGCTTTAAAATCTTCCAGACCTAAGGTTCCGAGATATTGAAGCCCTTGCTCATTCACAGAAAAGTTATTCGAAAAAACAAATAATGAATCTATTGTGGCCTTCAAACTGTCAATATCAGTATCAGTCGGCTCCTTGGATTTTAACTTCGCTCTTTCGGATAGAGCATGGGCCGCCAGAGCAATGAGGCGAAACCGCAAGGCTTCTGCCTGAGTCGCATCCGTTGCGCCATTCATTTTTGAGGAAATTGCCATCCCCAGATTGACCGATGATGTCAGAAGCCTGGCCATCATCTCCGCATCATTTTCAGGAGTCGCAGTTTTCTTTTGTACATGCCCAACGGCCTCCATCAGAGGAAGTCCCAGATTTTCAATCATATAGGTCAGGATATTGTTATGTAGCGACATGGAACCGTTTCGAACTTTTTATTAAAGTATAGGATGTTTATTCTAATTAAGTCTTACCATATTGATTGTTTTCAGAAAAGAGACTGTTTTAGCCTACCAGATCCTTCAAAATAGACTCAGGATTATCTGCACGACCACGAATGATTTTGATACTACCATCTTTGGCCTTGTAAACAGTAAACGGCGTACTATCCAGTCGCCAGTTTTCAATAATAGACAAATTATGCTGAACGCCTTGCTTGTTGATGTGCGCTTTGGCGGGCAATGCATTCTGATCCCCGGCAAGATGTTTAAACCATAATTCTTCCGGATTTGGAGCCGCCAGCAAAAATGCCGCCTGAGCTTTTGTTTCCTCGCGCAATCCAATAGGAATCAGGCGCACCTGCAACTTGCCGCTTTTGATATACTGATCTTTCAGGTCCGTCAGAAATTGGTGGCAGTGCGGGCATTGAGGATCAACAATTGTATAAATCACAGGCGCATTTGGATTTCCCAGAGGAACCCAGTTACTTTGCTCCATATCGCTGTACAACTGCTCAGAAGGAGATTGAAGCTGAAACTTACTGTCCGTAGAGTCTCCCGCCAGTTCATTTAACCTTGGGCGATCTTCCAACTGACCTTCAGCCAGCAAATCCAGAACTTCTCCTTCATTTTTACGTAAGGACTGCACCTGATCAATGGTCAGCATACGACCCGTGTCATCAAACAGCAGACCCATCACAAAATTCTTGAGATCCGGCGTCACATAAAAATACTGCTCCTGCCCCTGACGAATCGTCACCCATCCATCAAGGCCATTAATTTGCCCCAGATAACGCACTTGCGCCCCTTCAACAATTAAACGCTTCAGGGGGTCTGGAAGATCCGGAGCAGCCGGGTTACCTTGCTGCGCGGCAACGGGAAGGGACAAGAACATCAAAAGGGAGAGTAAAGGAAGGTATTTCATCATTATTCAATATCTGGTTTGCGTTTTACTTTAATAATTAATCATGGTTTCAGAACATTAGACAAGTTTTATTATATGTTTTTAATATCCGACTGATTCTCTTCCCTGCGATCTTCTCCAACATGAAACAAAATATAACGTTTTGTGTTTAGACAAGCCCCCTCCACAAGGACTATGACGTTAATCCAAAAGGAGATAAAAAAATGGACGCGATACTATTTGATTGTGACGGTGTGCTGGTTGAAAGTGAAATTCTCTATCAGGAAATCCAGATGCAGGCTTTGGCCGATCTGGGTCTGACATACGAGAAAGAAGACTATGTCAGCCGTTTTATGGGCATCGGCGACAAGGCCTTTTATGAAGAAACAAACAAAGACCACCAGAAAAAATTTGGTAAAAATCTTCCCGTAAATTTTGAAAGTGACCTGAAAGCCTTTCTTGAAATTGAATTTGAAAAACGCCTGCAACCTGTTGAGAATATTTCAAATATTCTGGCGCAGATTTCACGCCCCATGGCGGTCGCCTCCAGTTCCCACCTGACTTTCCTGCACACAAAACTGGCCCATACCGGCCTGAGTGACTTTTTTGGCGAGCATGTCTATTCCGCCGATATGGTGGAACGCGCCAAGCCCTTCCCCGACCTGTTCCTGTTCAGTGCCGATCACCTGCAAACACCCCCCGATCGCTGTATCGTCATAGAAGACAGTGAACACGGCGTAAAGGCAGGCCTTGCGGCGAATATGCACGTCATCGGCTTTTGCGGTGCCAGTCATTGCAACGAGGCACATGCGGAGAAATTAAAAAATGCCGGGGCGCACGATATCGCCATGAGCGTGGAAGAACTTGAGAACCTACTCAGACCCGTGTTACATGCACAACGGTTTTCGGCTTAAGCCCTAAATACCCGTTAATGTAATTACGCAGGGCGATACGGCATTTTTCAGCAACCCCCGCATCGTCGCCTCTGTCTTGCGGCTTCATGGCATTGATGAAATCGGATATCTCGTCCGGCAAAGTCTCGACAAACTCCATTTCATCATCGTCCTGATCATCAAACAAGCCCATGGTTGAAACTTGCGGCTCCGCCAGCAGATGCCCCTTGTGATCCATGACAAGAGACACATGCGCGCTGCCGGTAAATTGCAATTTCCGGCGCTCGGACAACGCCTTATGATTATCT
>CAKZKV010000135.1 GCA_937124505.1 uncultured Alphaproteobacteria bacterium | reverse complement strand
GAATTTTGATTTTGTTACGGAGTCGTTGACGTTAATCGCCGGGCAAAGCAGTTTCCCCTTTTTCTCCATGTCATAAAGGCGCAGAACGCCGGTGGTGGTTTCTTCGGAAATACCCTTGATGTGGTCAAAGTATTGCGGATATTTGTCGTGCATAATGGCTGTCAAATCGCCGCCATCATCCAGAATCATATTCGGAACCCAGCCATTTGGGCCGTGGATGGTCTGCTCAATACACCATTCATATTCTTCTTCCGTTTCCCCTTTCCAGGCAAAAACCGGAATTCCTGCGGCGGCAATCGCGGCGGCGGCCTGATCCTGTGTGGAGAAGATGTTACAAGAACTCCAGCGGACTTCTGCGCCCAGTGCGGTCAATGTTTCAATCAAAACAGCGGTCTGGATGGTCATGTGCAGGCAGCCGACAATCCGTGCGTCTTTCAGGGGTTGTTTTTCGCCGTATTCTTCGCGCAGAGCCATCAGGCCCGGCATTTCAATTTCCGCCAGCGTGATTTCCTTGCGTCCCCAGTCGGCAAGGGAGATATCCTTGACTTTGTAATCGTTTTCAATTGCTTTTGGTGCAGCCGTCATCATTTCTGTCCTTTTTATTTCTTGGTAGTGAGATAATTTGTCTTTTCCGCGCCACATTATATAGTATTATGCGGCAATACAAGTATCTTGGGAGAAAATATGAGCTATACATACCGCCCGCATCCGGAAGAAGCGCAATCCTTTCAGATTTTTTACGGGGAGGGAGATGATGCCTACCTCGTGGCTGAGTATCTCCTGATCCAACAGGATGAGGAGCCGGACATTACGGAGACGACTGTTAAAAATATTGTGACGCTGATCAGCTTTGAGCCTGAAGGGCTGATTGATATGCGTGACAAGGTCTTCACACGGTTGTATTTCCAACGCCTAAAAGAGCCGGCGGAAAACGGCTGGTCACAGGCAATGTTCCGCACCAATGACGGCTATAGAACGGTGGATAATGCCCTGTTTATCTATGACCCGGAGGAAGTGGATATTTCTTTGCTGCCGACCTTATGCGGCACGCGTGACGGCAATAGCGGCGGTCTGGCCCCAAAAGTCAAGGGCAATACGGCAAGCGAAGCCCCCAAGATCCAACTGGATTTTGATGCGTAGAGCTTTACCTGCTTCTTGACAGAGACAGAAACGCCTGGGCGCAGAGGGTCTCGACGGGCGTGCCGCTTTGTTTGGTACGGGCTTCCAGATCGGACAGCCGTTGCATGGCTGTGGCAAGTCCTGTTTCCGTCCAGGCGTTTAACTGGTTTCTGAACGAATCTTCATATTTAAAGAAAATTCTGGGCATGAGTTTGTCCATGGCCTCTTTCTGATTGGCACCGTTTTTCATGCGGGCCTGTGTAATATGCAGGCGGCGCAGATGGTTTTGCAGGGCGCGGATCATCGCAATCGGTGGAATGCCTTCATCGCTAAGCTGGGAAAAGGCCTTGAGCATGCCTTTCGGATTGCGCCCGCAGGTGGAATAAATAAAATCGTCCATGGCCAGCGCGCCGTCACTGCCACAGGCCGCCTGCGCATCGCGCATCTCGATATGTTTGTGATCGCCCATGTAAATCATCAGCTTATTTACTTCCGATAAAACGCGGGCATGATCTCCGGCCAGATTTTCCGCCAGCCAGGCCAGCGCATCGTGGGAGGCAGTGAACTGCTCTTCGGAGAGCAGGCCGCGGATCAGGGCGGACAGGTTTCTGGCATCCGCGACATAACAGGGAAGGGCGGCGGCGTTTTTGGCTTTCTCGCACAAAGCCCGCAAGGGGCTGCGCGGCCCCAGATCACCGGCTTCGATCAACGTCAAAGTCTCCGGAGAGGGGTTTTCCAGATAGGCTTTGAGGGTCGGGGTGAGGGCGTCTTTACCGTCTTCAATGCGGATCAGGCGCTGCCCGCCCATCATGGAGGGGGTCGCAGCCTCATTGGCCAGCCTGTCCGCATCATTGATCAGGTCATCGCTTTTGAACACAGAGACGTTAAACGGATCGTTCAGGTCTTCCACCATGGTTTTGCCAAGTGTTTTGATTCTTGAGCGCATCAGGCCGTCATCCGGGCCATAGACCAGAATAACCCGCGCCGCCGGGTCCGGGGATTTGACAAAGGAGTCGATATTACGCGCCTGAATCTTCATAACGCTATGCTAACCAGATATATCATTATGCAGCAATGTTTTTTTCTTGACATAAACAGTATGTCCCTCCTACATTCTCCAAATGTCTGAAATACAACTGTTACAACCACCCGGAGAAGTAGTGATTCCTCCTCAGAGTATTGCCAACATTTACCGTGGTGCCGCAAATATGGATCTCAACGCTGCCGATGCGGATGTTTTCCCGCCGGATGATCCCTGGACTCTGGCCTTGGCGGAAGCATTGGTGCAGGAAGCAGAAGCAGGCCGTCTGGACGGTAAAAATATTCTGGAACTGGGGGCAGGGTCCGGCGTGAATATGTTGGGATTAAAAGCACTGGCTCTTAACAATTTTTTCCGCAATCCGCCAAGTTTTACAGGTTTGGATATTACCATGGAATCCGTACGGGCCTGTGATGAACTGGCCGCCGCACATGGGTTCGCCGATGAAATTCGTTTGTATCAATCCAATCTTCTCTCTGATGTGCCTGCGGAAGCGATCGCAGATACGGATATAGTTTTTGCCTGTCTGCCACAGGTACGCTGGGATTACGAGGTGATGCAGCGGGAGCCGCAGGCGCGTGAATTTGCCGATTATTATATCGTTCCTGAGCAAGAAGTGCCTGAAGACGCCTATGCCCTTGGCTTATTAGCCAGAGCACTGGATCAGATTCGTGACAAAACACCAAAAGCCTCTGTCCTGTTTAATGTGGCCGGGCGTCAGGGCGATAAGTCATTTAAGTTATTTACCGACCGTTTTGATCGTGCAGAGCCGGTGGTACACCGCGTGATTCCGCATGATCCAACCACATCCCTGACAAGCTTTGTCAGATGGGAACAAATGAGCGAGGAAAGTTGTCGTTTTTATCGGGACGCGGAGGCCTCGCAGAAAATTGATGCGGCGGAAGCGGAAGAACGGCGTGTGGAAGGCGTGGAAGTTTATCATGATTTGTTTGTCATGAAGGCGGAGATGGGATAATCTGTCCGTTATTATGACGGACATTCAAAATTTTATTCAGAAAAAGGGTTATGTTGTCATGCCGGGCGGTATGGGAACGGAATTACAACGTCGCGGATATGAGACAAAACTGCCTCTATGGTCGGCAACAGCGAATACCGATGCGTTTGATCTGGTGGTTGATATTCACAGTGATTATCTGAAAGCGGGGGCGGATATTTGTGTCACCAACACATTTCGGACGACTCCACGCGCCTATGCGAAGGTGGATTTACCCGCTGAGCAAGCCCGCCATGCGATGTCTGAATCTGTCCGTGCAGCCAGGAAAGCACAAGAGAGCGTGAATCGCCCGACTTTCGTGGCAGGGTCTTATACCACGCTTGAAGATTGCTATGAGCCGGATCTTGTACCGCCGGAAGAAGACATGCGCCGCGAGCATTTTCAGTTGGTGGAATGGCTGTGCGAGGACGGTGTTGATTTTTTACTGCCTGAGACCATTAACTCTCTGGCGGAAGCCAAAGTGATGGCGGACGCGGCGTCCCAGTCCGGAAAGCCTTTCTTTATCAGTTTTCTCTCGGATGAGAATGGAAAGTTGTTAGATGGTAACACATTAGAAGAAGCAATCTCTGTAACGGACTTGCCGGGTCGTTTTGGCGTTTCCCTGAATTGCCGTTCGATCGATGTGATGGATCAGGCCTTTGAGAAGCTGTGTTCTTTATATGATGGAATGAAAGGCGTTTATCCGAACGGGGTCGGCTGTCCGCATGATGACCTTGGCTGGGTTTTTGAAGAAGATCAGGACAGCATCGCAAAATTCACGCGTTATATGATGAGCTGGCGGGAAAAAGACGCCAGAATTATTGGCGGATGTTGTGGCACAACGCCTTTATATATCAAGGCGTTAAACGAAGAATTACAGCAAAAGGAAGCCGCCTGACGTGCCTCTTTTTGATATCATCGAGACATCCGGGCGTGCCTATATCAAGGCTTGGGAAGAACGTGCCTATCTCCTGAAGCTGGTGCTCATGCCGTTTCTTGCAAAAGCCCTGTTTTTTGCCATTGTTTTGATCATGGGGTATGAGGACAATGTGTTTCGACAAACCCTTGTCATGTTGCCAGCGTATTTTCTGGAAGGATGGATGATTGCGCATATTGCTCGCCTGATTGTGTTGGGTGAGAGGTGGCCGGTGCGTCTCTCTGGAAAAACGGAACAGGATATCCTGTATCTGGCGGCCCGCGGCAGGGCCATTTTCGCCGCGATTCTATTATATACTCTGATCAAGATGGGGCAAAACGCCGTGATGGCACCGATTGTCAAACATGAAGAGGAATTTGCACATATCGCAGAAGAGAATGAGCCATCTCTCATGATCTTCTTATTGGCGTTTGGTATGATTGCTTTTATGGTCTGGTTTTTCAAATTTATGTTTCTTCATCTTGCCATAGCGGTGGATATTCCGATCAGATCTTATTTACAAAAGCTGCCGGGGATCCAGTCCTCCTTATATTTACTGGGGGCCTGGCTGACGTGCTATATCCCGTTTTTGTTGGCGGGTATCATTATTCTGAAATTGGTCAGTGTGCTTTTAATGAACTACAGTGATTTTTTTCTGCTTGTTATATTTGTTGTTCATTTCGCCGTTGATCTGATTGCGATGTGTGTCGTCACGATTTGTTTTTCAATGGCTTTGAAGCATATTTTTTCACAACAAAATAACTCTCGGGGGTGATAAAATGGTGTCTGTCTTTGTGCGGGGTAAGGATCAAAATCTGACAGAATACGAGGTCGTTGAAGGCTGGACCCTGATGGAAAATCTGAAAGAATACGGGCTTCCGATCAAGGCAGAGTGCGGTGGGGCCTGCTGCTGTGCAACATGCCACGTTTACATTGATGAAAAATGGCATGATAAAATCCCTGACATGCGTGAGGAAGAGGAAGACATGCTGGATACGGCGCCGGGCGTTAAGGAAACTTCAAGACTATCCTGTCAGATTGTTATGGACGAAGATCTGGACGGGTTAACGCTGGAAATTGCAGATCAAGGCTGAATCGTTTTGTGATGGGCTTATGAATGAACCTGTGTCTCTATAAGTTGACCCGGTTGTCACAACTTTAGTCTGTTATGAATTACGAAATGTGGCAATTAAGTGCGTAAAAACTATCAAAAAATTGGCAAGTTTTATGATAACTTGTTAGACTGGTGTAATAAAAAATATTTTAGCTAAATTTTTATTCATTAATGAACATGCATATAAAAAATATAAATAAAAAACAAGTAGCTGCATATGCTTTACTTCCTCAGGTTTTTCCAAGGTTCAAGGCTGTTATATTCAATGGATTTACCTGGTTTGCATATCTGGTTGCACACATTTATTATGCGGTGCGCCTTCTTCCCGCCGGCCATCCTTATTTAAAATCAGAAAATCAAGGGAAATACGGTTTAAGGCATGTTGTGGCGGAGGCTGCTAACAATTTAAAATGGGATGTGAAGCATATTGATCAACTTTTGATATTTGGAATTGTCATCACAGGTATCATTTTGCTGGTCGGACAAATTCTTCTTCTTGTGGGCGGGTTTGTTTTTTCGCAGGCCTTTGCTGGCGGCCTTTTTGTGACGTCCAGTCCGGAAACAGATAATGCTTTTATGCTGCTGGACTATGTGTTTGGTGTACCAGGATTTTTTGGGTCTTGTGCGCTCGGAACTCCAACAGGGGGAACCATCGCGCCGTGTAATGCTATTCCGGCTTTTGGTGCCGCGCCGGTTTATAACTTTCACGCCGGTTTGCATAGCTTGCTGGAATTTTATTCCTGGTCGATTCTGTTCGTGGCAGTTCTGATTTTTCTGTATTTCATTGTCATTATTATGGCAGAGACCGCTTCTACAGGCGTTCCGTTTGGCGCTAGATTTAATACGGCGTGGGGGCCGATTCGTTTACTGGTTGCGATCGGTCTTCTGGTTCCTGTTGTTTACGGTTTGAACTCTGGCCAGTACCTGACATTAGCCATCGCGAAACTGGGTTCAAGCCTGGCGACAAACGCCTGGGAAGCGTTCAACACCTCTATTATGGGTGCGGCAGGTTATTCAAACCCGAATCCATGGGGCTATATTGCCAAGGATGGTGCGCCGCGTGGTGGTGTTGCCGGTGGTAACGGAAATGTAGCCTTATTGCCCAAGCCAACGGTCCCGGATGTGACGCCACTTGTTTCTGCCGTCTTGTTGGCCAAGGCCTGTGAGTATGCTTATATGAAACGTTACCATATGGTTAATGGTAGTTACGTCACGAAAGATGGTGATACATTTGTAACCCAGCGTGTTCGTCCGTATATTGTGAAGCCTGGGGCGAATCCTATTCCTTTATCAAATAGCGACAATACCGTCATTATTGATAGCAGCGGTAACCCTGCAACTTTTGAAGATCTTTACATGGATGTTCTTAAATTCTACGACTATGGGGACATTGTGATTCGTTTTGGTGCGCCTCATCCCGATGTAGTCGCTAAATTTGACCCAAATAAAATTGAAAATTTTTGTGGTGAAATTACGATTCCAACCATAGCGACCACTGAAATTATAAATACTGGAGGGGATGAAGCCGGGGCTTGGAATGCCCAAATAGAATATTTTACTGAAATCCTCTGGCAATGGTCGGACTATCAAGAAATTATGGCGCATGGAATTCGTTATGCGGAATCCGTCGAAACCGGGATGCTTCCTTTTTTTCGGCCCTGTATGATTACAGATGCCGATCTGACGGCTCCGACACTTGCGCTCAGCACGAATGTCATGGCCATTCTGGGCACGAATCAATCTATTCTTCCGGGGGGCGAGTGTGAAAGGCCGCCAACGTACAAGCAAAGAGAATCTGTGTTTGATACGTTTGAAACTAATATAAGGGTGTATGTGATCGATGAGTCCTGGAAAAACCTGATGACGGTCGATGATCTCTATGAGCTGACCTCTGAAATGATTGACCGCGGCTGGGCGGGTGCCGGTATGTGGTATAACCGTTTGGCTTTTATAATCGGGCGGGAGTTTGATGCCGCCTCGTCAGTTCCCTATCTTTCCAAATTTCCGAAAGTCATGGATGATGTCAGACGGATAAGAGGGGGAGAAGATATTAACGTTACGCCAATTGAAATGTTTAATCCGCAGGGAATTTCAGACGATGAATCTGCCAAGGATGCAATGCTGCAAAGGGATATTGATATCGCCAGAACGTTGTATCACGTCTTTAAGGATTGGCAAAAAACGGGCATTGGTGCTTCCAACCTGTCTATCATAGCTGATGCAGATCATAATATTATTAAAAGTGTTATGCACGGTATTTTCGGAACCAATACGCTTTTGAGTATTCGTGAAGAGGAATATTATGAAATTCACCCGATGGCACAGTTGATTGCCATTGGGAAAGACCTTGTGAACAGTACACTTACAAATGTTTTGGTGTCTACCGGCTTTTCTATCACAGGGGGTCTTTATGCTGCCTCAGGTGCAAGTTATACTGCAGGTGTTGCAAATGCAATCAGCGGGGCGCTCTCTACCATTGCCCTTGTAGGGCTGACAGCAGGATTTGTTCTGTATTACGTGTTGCCGTTTATGCCGTTTCTGTATTTCTTCTTTGGTGTTATCACCTGGATAAAGACTATTTTTGAAGCCATGGTGGGGGTCCCGCTTTGGGCGCTGGCACATATACGGATTGATCGTGAGGGGCTGCCTGGCGATGCGGCGGCAAATGGATATTTTCTGTTACTTGAAATTTTTGTGCGTCCCATTCTGTTGATCTTCTCTTTGGTTGGAAGTGTTATTATCTTTGCCGCATTGGTGCGTATTCTTCACGAAGTTTTCGAACTAGTGGTTGATAATGCTCTGGGATTTGATAATAAGAAACTGACGCCCGCCGATAACGGTGGTTATGGGACAGATTTGAAAGAATTTGCGCTGAATCTCATAAACAAAAAATCCATTATTGACGAATTCTTCTTTACAATTATTTATGTGATCACGGTTTATATCATTGCTTTATCTTCGTTCAAGTTGATTGACCGGGTGCCGGATTCAATCCTGCGTTGGGCCGGGGCCGGTGTGAAAAGCTTTGGTGATACTTATCAGGATCCTGCAGCCCAACTGACACAATATGCGGCCATCGGTGGTTTCGTTGTTGGCGAACGGGCGATTGGCGGTGTGAGCCAATTAGGTAAAGCCATGGGGCAAGGTGCTGCAACAGTGAGTCCGCAGATCAGAAATGCCGTTCGGAATGGTGTTGGAGGCAGAAGAATAACGATCTTTGAAGATGAGGTAAATATCATTGAAAAAGCGGGTAAGAAGTCTTGATGAGGGGAGAAAAGGTTTAGATGCAAGTTACAACTAGAGGATTTTTGACGTATACATTTATGCCGCGGCTTCTTCCCAGGCTGCGGGAACTTTTTTCCGTCTCCTTTTCACACTTTTCTTACTTTGTTGCCTTGATATTCGAGGCGGTCAGATTATTGCCGTCTGGGCACCCTTACTTAAACCCGGCTTATTTTGGTCACTATAGCGTCGGTCAGGTGATCCGGGAGGCCTATAAGAGACTGAAGTTTGATTACCAACATTTGGACCAGATTTTCATTTTCTTTACCGTGACGCTTGGAATTTTGTTGTTTTTTGTGCAGCTAATCGTGATTACGGTCACATTCTTAATGCCGGCGGCGTTCGCGGCCACAACCCTGGTAGAACCCTATACCCTGAATCAGGAGATTGCCGATACATTTACACTCTCAAGTATTATAGAGACACGGTTCCCATGTAAAGATATTGCCTTTATGCTGTTGGATCGTGTGTTTGGTGTCGAGGACATGTTCGGCTCCAAATATAACGACTTTGGAAACAAGTGTGCTGCAGGCGTGGCATCCACAACATCTTTTCCATACCCCTATCATTATGGTCTGCAAACATTATTTATGACGTTTAGTGTGGCTATGATGGCGGTCGCCTTGCTGGTGCTGACCTATTTTGTGATTACCATCTTTGCTGAAATGGTTCGTGACGGGACCCCATTTGGCAAGCGTTTTAACCGCGTATGGGCACCGATTCGTCTGGTAATGGCATTCGGTATGCTGGTGCCGCTATCAAATGGTTTGAATGCCGCGCAATATGTCGTTCTCATCGCGGCAAAATGGGGATCTGGTTTTGCAACCAATGGTCTGACATATTATTATGGTGAAATTCGTGCCGGGAGAGGGACAACGCCGTTTGGTGATCCCAAGACATTGATTGCCATGCCCAACGCACCGGATCCCTCCAGCTTGTTACAGTTTATGTTAACGGCCCGGACCTGTCAGTATGCTGTACAGTTTAAAGAAGAATATGATGATGACACCAATACAGTGAAGACACCTATTAACGGGTGGTATTTGCATATATCCACTGATATTGCTGATCCTAACATGGCATCTGATGCGCTTGTCGGTTTCGGACAGAATGATAAAGCCGCACCTGCTGCAACCGTTGCAGCTGCGCTTCCCTTTGCATTTTTTATAAAAAGAACCGGGTTTGAAAACTTCAATATCATTTTTGGTCACAAGGATACCACTGAGGTCAAATACCCCCGAGAAGAGGGGGGGGTCAGACCTTACTGCGGTAAGGTGACCATGACGGTAGTGGGAAGTGATAAAAATCAGATGACGCTTGATCTTCAGGAAAGATATTTACGTATCTTGTCTGCTATGTGGAAAGACCCTGAAGTTATTGAAGCAGCGGCAAAAATTGCAAGCTATCATATGAATAATGATGATCCGTGCGCTGTGGCAGGTGGGTATCCCACATGTGCCCCTGTTGGAGATCAAATACCCAATTTGACAGATCTGAAAGCGAATAAGGTTAAAGAATATAACGGATATCTCACCACTGCTATTAAGGATATTTTAACAAAATACACAAATGGTGATTATAATGCGAGTATAGACTGGTGCGGTCCTGATGATGATCCCTGGCTCCTTAGTTATGGCTGGGCAGGCGCTGCAATCTGTTATAATAAAATTGCACAATATAATGGTGATTTTACAGCAGCGGCCAGGGCGCTTCCTGTGCCAAGAACATGGCCGATTGTTCTCGAATGGGTTCAACAGAAACGTCAGGAACAGCAACAAAATATTACAACGCTTGACAGGTTTAACCCGACTCTAACTGGTGATAATGATGAAAAAGATATATTTGAAGGGACTTTAGACCAAAGGATTGTCGCGGAAGCGAGTTATAAGGCATATAGCCTTTGGGTCGAGAGCGGAGTGGGCTCTGGTGAGGGTGGAACACCGGATCTGACGGGGGTCGGTATCAAGGATATTATCAACATGATTTTCGGGACGGATGGCATTTTTAATATGTCCAAGACTGAGAATCGTGACATTCATCCTTTGGCGCTATTGGCGTCTGCCGGACGTGGCTTGATTGAATCTGCCATATTCAATATTGGTGTGGCCGGACTTGGTCTGGGGGTCGCGATTGCAACGCCATTAGGCTCATTGGGAACGATATTGGGCAGTTTCATGCTGACGGCTGCAACCATTTCTATTTCTGCCGGGTTTGTCCTTTTCTATATTATTCCTCTAATGCCATTTATGTACTTTTTCTTTGCGGTAAGTGTCTGGCTGAAATCAATTTTCGAAGCCATGGTCGGGGTTCCGTTATGGGCATTGGCGCATTTACGGATTGACGGAGACGGTATTCCGGGGCAAGCGGCGATGGGAGGATATCTGCTTATTCTGGAGATTTTCCTGAGACCTATCCTGATTGTGTTTGGATTATTGGCCAGTTCATTTATCTTTGTTGCAAGTGTAAAAGTATTGAATGAATTGTGGACCACTGTGGTAGATAACCTTACAGGTTTTGACGGCCCTGCGGCTGATAAAACTAATCCTTTGGAAATTGATACCTGGCGCGGGCCTATTGATGAATTTTTCTATACAGTAATTTATGTGATTATTGTTTATATGCTTGCATTGTCATGCTTTAAGCTTGTGGATCTCATTCCAAATTACATTCTGCGTTGGATCGGCCAGTCTGTGGAGACATTCGCTTCTGGAGAAGAAGACTACTCTTCCCAAATGTCTCAGAAAGCCACATTTGGCTTCTCCGCTGCCAGCAGTAAGGTGATTGGTGGCGTCGGTGATTTTGGAGATCAGATTTCCCAAAATTCTCAAGGTTATAGAAAGGCGGCAAAAGCAGCAAAGGCAGCTGACGCCGCTAAGGCCGCCGCAGGCGGCGGATCATAGGAATAGGGGTCAAAAATATAGATGAGTCAACATAGCGAAAACCTAAAACCAAACAGGCAGATTCTCAGATATACTCTGCTACCTGAGGTTATTCCGCGTGCTCATCGTTCTTTTGCCTCTGGTTTCAAGTTGCTGGCGTTTTTGATTGCCAATATTTTTGGAGCCGTCCGTATTTTTCCAAAAAATCACCCTTACCTCCGTGCGGATAGTTATAAAAAGTTCGGTCTGATAAATGTTCTGGCTGAAGGAAGCCGTTGTGTAACCTGGGATCGGAAACACTCTGATCAGATCCTGGTATATCTTGCGATTCTGACTGGTTTTGTGATCTTGCTCATGCAGTTTTTGATCCTGGGAAGTATGGTTTTCACAAGTATTGCTGTAGCGGGCCCGCCCAATGATATGATTACCCAAACGGGCAGTTTCGATTTTTTCTTTGAGCCAAAACCCAATGCTGAACAGGATTATGCCCTTAGATTCCTTGATCTTGTTTTTGGCTTGAGAATGCCGGGGGACGTTGGCAGTTTTTTTAATAGCTGTGTGGGAACGGCGGCGGTCTGTCAAAACCATTTAGGCGAGAATCTGGATCCTTATATCTGGCCGACAAAAATGCATGCCGGTCTGCACAGTATTCTGGAATTTTATAACTACATGATCATTGCCCTGGCCTTTGCTATTTCTTTTTATTATGTTGTGACATTGGCTGCAGAAACAACTGTTCATGGCAGTTTCTGGGGCATGCGCGGCAATAAGACATGGATTCCCGTCCGGGCTATTTTCTTTTGTGCGTTGATTTTACCTTTTTATCAGGGTTTAAACTTTGGACAATTTCTTGTGCTTGATGCGGCCTATTTTGGAACGGGGCTGGCCAGTAATGCATGGCGTGAAGCAAATGATGTGATCCTGAACGAACTTGCGGGGCCAAAGGATAAGTTGGTGGCCAAGCTAAAGGAAGAGAATTTTCCAAGTAGCATGGGGATGGTTCACTTTATGACCATGGTGAAAACGTGCAAGTATGCAGAAAAGGGCATCAGACATACAAACAGTATTGATGCCTACATAGTCAAGGACGGAATATCAGGAGGACAGAATTGTAAGCCACTGGTGGGCACAAGCTATGAAGATGCACTTGAATTTTCTAATTATGGTGACATTCGCATCCGTTTTGGTGAACGTGTTCTGGATGCAAACGGAGACCCTGTTGATTGTTCTGCCATGCCAGCAAATATGAGCCTGGACTATTCTTTCCAATCAGGGTTCGTGATCCCGAGTTGTGGAGAATTGACATTGACAACTGAAGGACCCAAAGAATTAGGGGAGGCAGTGAGAGATGCCTATTATAACGGTGTGATTACTTTCTTATGGAATGATCCGACCATAGATTCCTTTGGCAAGGGCTTTTATGAAGCGGCCGTTGATCAAACGGATCCATATAAACCTGACATAAATCAGATTCGAATCAGGACGGATGCTACAACTGCACAAATAGAATCTGGAATTAATATTGGTATTAACAATCTTTTGGCGACCGACTACTTTGATATTAAAGATGCAATGAAAAAATGTGGGTGGGTTTGCGCTGCCTTGTACTATAATCGTATTGCGGAAGCCAATGGCGTGATGCAGTCCTCTGCTTTTGCCGCGCCGGAGATTACGCTTTGGCCGGAACTCAGCGAAATTGTACTTGCTCATCGTAATATGGATAACAGGATGATGGATGTGTGCGATATGTTCAGTCCCGTGCTGCCGGGTCGCGAGGCGGTTGATTTCTCACAGGAAGTTAATTTACGGACCGCAAGTGTGATCAGTAATGCGCATGAATATTTCTGTGAAAACGGTCTGATGGGTGCGGATTTTTCTGATGGGGGAAGTGACGCATTCCGCTATACCATGACGGCCATGGACGGATCTCCGGTTAAATCTTTTATTATTATGATGTTAGGGATTAACGGCTTGTTTGATATGCGTCAAAATACGGATGTCCACCCATTGGCGCAGCTAAGTCTTCTTGGTAAAGGATTGGTTGACTCAACGATTGCTATGTTTGGATTTTCAGTTATTGGTACAGTGGGACAGCCTCTGGGGCTGGAAAAAATAATGGGGAAATCCAGTACGGCGGTTTTGAACAGTTTGACTGGTGTGGCGACATCAATAGGGATGATTGCCCTGACCATTGGATTCATTCTTTATTACGTCATTCCATTTTTGCCATTCATTTACTTTTTCTTTGCCGTTGTTGATTGGATCAAGGCGATTTTTGAAGCTTTGGTCGGGGTTCCGTTATGGGCGCTGGCGCATTTGAGACTGGATGGGGAGGGTATCATTGGAGAGGCTGCCTCTGCAGGATACTGGTTGATATTTGAAATTTTCTCCCGGCCTTTCTTTATTCTTGTGGGATTTATGGCGAGTATCAGTCTGTTTATGGGGTCGGTCAAACTCCTCAACGATATGTTTGATTTGCTGGTGGGTAATGTTGGCGGCTATTATGCGAAAGAAGGGGTCAATGTGGCCCTTGGTAATGCATCTACATATCCTGGCCCATATACAATTGACAATATGCGTGGGCCAATTGATCAGTTCTTTTATACAGTCATTTACGCCATTATTGTGTACATGATCGGATTGTCGACGTTTAAACTGGTTGATTTGATTCCAAACCAGATTCTGCGCTGGGCCGGCGTTGGTGTGCAGACCTTTGGAGACTTCGCAGGCGATCCTGCCGGACAACTTATTTCCCTGATTGGCACGGGTGTCAAAACTGGTGCGGTTGTCGGTGGTGGTTTGCTGGGTAAGGTGAACCGTAATGTGGGCGGCATAAAAAATGATGCCGATCCTGTATAAAGCAGATTGATTTTACACTTAAAAATTAGACATTTTTAAAACCGTCATTGCCCGAACAAGTCGGGCAATCCATGGATGACACGGACGGAGCTGTGTCACAACGCGTTTAAAAGTTATATTTGGAATGACGATAAATAGAAAAGGACTTTACCGCTCACGAAGTTTTTCCAGTAAGGGATCTATACTACCGCCGCCACGCTGGATGATAGAAGAAAATTCGGAGCGTTGTGTCAGACTCATGCTGACACCCTCCACCAGAACGTCAATAATACGGTATTCGCCTCCCTTGTAACGTACGCGCCAGTCCAGTTGCACATCGGGAGAACCATCTGTGGAAACAATTTTGGAGTTTACAATAGCGTCCTTGTCACCTTCGGAACGTGCTTTATTGACCACAACTTGCTGTCCCTGATATTCTCCAAAGCGCTGTGTGTAGGTATCAATGACCATACTTTCAAACAGCTTCATATATTCTTTTTTCTGTTCTTCTGTTGCCTGTCGCCAATGGCGGCCCAGTGCAAAACGTCCAATTGTCTGCAGGTCAAAGCTATCGGTCAACAGAGACCGGAATTCTTTTTTGCGTTGGGCCTCGCTCATATTTTTATTCTGCAAAAAAGCCAGGCCACGCGCTGATACGTTTTCAATAAAGTTTTGTGCGCCTTGAATGACTTCATCGGAGGCCCTGGCCTGCACCGTCATCTTGTGCGTGTTGTTATAGACTGGATGAGGCGTTTGATACCCTGAAGCTTGTGCCGCTAGGCTAAGACTGACCATTGAAACAGTGGCCATCGTCATGGAAACTCTGAAACGAGACAGGGCATATTTTTTCATGTCATATCCTCATATTACTAATTATAAACTGATATGGCCTTTTTCGCCAAAAAGCAAGCCCGTTATCCATGCCTTTCAGGCCATACTGGTGGGGGGGTGTATCCCCTTCTTATTCTTCATCAAAATCCGGGATAGAGATGTAGCTGGAGCCAGCCGCGTCATCACGAATTTGACCCTGACGGTATTGTGTATAAGAAGAGCGCATTACAGCATAGTAATCAATGGCGTTTGATTGTAGTTCATCAAGTACCTCCAGCAAATCTGTACGTTGGCTGACCAGAGATACGCCCCAGCGTGCGTAAATGAGCTCTTCTTCCTCGATATTCATCAGGTAAATATTCAATGGATCGGCGAAGGAATCACTGAAGCGACCAACACTATCCCGCAGGTTGGAGGGGCCGAGCAGCGGGATCACAAAGTAAGGGCCTTCACTAAATCCCCAGACCGCTAATGTCTGGCCAAAGTCCTCTTTTTCATGTTCCAGTCCAAGATATCCGGCAACGTCAAACAGTCCGGCAATTCCCAGAGTTGTGTTGATCAGGACACGGCCAATATCCGTCATCACACCATCGATATCCCCTTGCAAGAGCTGGTTGCCTGCATTTACAGGGGTAGACAGGTTTGTCAGGACGTTTTTGACACCCACGCGGGCAGGTTCCGGCATGACGGCCCGGTATCCTTTTGCAACAGGCTTGGCAAAATTTTCATCAAGGACTTCATTAAAGGCAAATGTTGCCCGGTTGGCTTCTTCAAAAGGATCGTAGATATCACCATATTCGCGGTGTTCTTTTGACGCACAGGCCGACAGAAAAAGTGTTCCGCACAGTATGAAAAGCGCAGAAAAATATCCTCGTGAAGAGTTTTTTGTTAGTCCCATATATTTGTCCCTAATTTGTCTTGTATCTGTAAATAAGATTATTTTTGATATACATCCCTATCAAACCATTACTTTATTACCAGAAAGATAATTTTTGAAAAGAATTTATATAATTTTTTTGTCACACCTATGGCAAAAATATCACCCATCCTCAATTGTTAATAATGCGCTCATTCCTAACAGAAATGTAATGATTGCCGGGGACCACGCCGCCAAAGGCGCGGAAATCTGCCCGGAACTTCCCAGAGCCTGCAGATAGCTGGACAGAAAGAAAATCAACAGGCCCAGTCCAATGCCGGTGAGGATCATGATAAACGTGTAACTGCTGCGCGGCGGCTGGAATGAAACAGCGGCGGCAAGCAGAATCATGGACATGAACAACACAGGCAGGGACAATAAATAGTGATAATGAATTTTCAGTTGTGTGCTGTCAAAGCCTGTGGCTTCCAGTGTCTTGATAAAGGAGGGCATGTTCCAGAAGGAAATAGTTTCCGGGTTTGAAAAGCTTTCCTCTATGTCCTTGCGCGTCAGACTGGTGGCCAGCTTGTACGTGTCGCGTATCTGGTTCTCTGTTCCTTTTTGAGTGATATGTACGTCTCTAAAGAGCCAGTATCCGTCTTGAAGCTGTGCGCTGCGCGCATCAAGACGGCTTGTATGGGAATCATTTTCATTAAAAGCCAGACCCATGACATTTTTTAACTGCCAGTTATCAGGATCAATCTTCTCTGCGTGCAGGATGACTTCTCCCGCCTTTGTTTCTTTTTCACGAATCCAGAAACCGTTCTGGAACACGGATACCAGATGTTTCTGTGTGCCAAGATATTTGGTTTCGTATTGCTCAAAGCGGTCAAGAAGCAGGGCGCTGAGAGGGTTAATCAGGGTTACGTGAAGTACGCCGCAAAGGCAGCCAACCATCAGGATCGGCAGCAGGAATTGCCAGACAGACAGGCCAGCCGCACGCATGACCGCCAGTTCATATTGCTTGGTAAGTGTCCAGAACGTGTACATGCCGCTGAACAGGATCGCGAAAGGCAGGACGACTTGTCCGACATCCGGCAGCTTGTACAAACCCATTGTCAGGACGATCCCCAACGGGACATTTTCCTGTTTTCCGGCACGTCTTAAAAGTTCAACCAGATCCAGCATATAAATCAGGGCGAGCAGGCCCGTTAAGAAGTAAAGCAGGGTCAGCAAATAACGACCGGACAAATAACGGGCGAGTGTCAGCGGTACGGAATTTAATGATTTACTCATGCTGTACCTTCCTGTACGCGAGAGGGTTTTGCAGGAAAGAAAAGTGTACGTCTGATGGCCTCTCCCCATGGGCTAATCAGAGTTAATCCCATGAAAACAGGGAAGAAAATCAGGGCGTACATACAGGAAAGCCCGACAATTTCATTTTTACGGGCAAGGTTAAAGCCGGCCAGATACAGAGCCTGCAGGACGAGTATGGCAAGGGAAGCCATGGCCACCCTTTTAACAAGTCCCTGGCGTCCTTGTGGACCCAGGAGCAGGATTGGGAAAATAAGGCAAAGGAGAGAGAAGGTCAGAAGCGGGCTGAGAATGCGGCGCTGCAGCTCGATGCGAAATTTGCCCAGATTTTTGACGTCCTGTTCGTTTTGCATGTCCGGGTATAGAAGCTCCATTGTGGTGCGCTCGCTCGCATCCCGCCAGTGATCTCCTGTCGCTGCATTGCTGGGCATATCAATCTTGTAGCTGTCAAAGTCCAGACGATTAAGAATTTGTGAGTTCGGGTTATAATCCTGCCGGGAGCCTTCATAGACCGTGACCTGTATTTTACCGTCCTCGGTTGTGGTAATCTGCCCGCTTTTGGCGGTAATGATCACAGGATAGGGATTTCTCTGTCTGGAATCATGGATCATCAGGCCGCGCAACTCTCCGCCCGGTCCGCGGTCACGGATAAAAACAGTGATATCATTGCCAAAACGGTTAAAAATACCTTCCTGAAACAGGATATTGGAGAACTCGGCCTTCAGGGTGTGCTGCATAAACTGGACCTTGCGCATGCTTTGCGGGGTGAGCCAGAGGGTCATGACCCACAATAGAAGCACCAGGAAACAGGCCACGGACAAGGCCGGTTTGGCAAGACGGAAGGGGGAAAAGCCACTGGCGCGCAGAATGGTGAGTTCATGGTCACCCATCATGCGGAAATAGATGAAGATTGCTGAGATGGCGAGTGAAAGCGGCAGAATAATTTCAAGAAAGCGCGGTAAAGCCAGCAGCGTTAAGAGCCAGAACGTTCCCCCCGCTGCGCCCGCACGGATGACCAGTTCCAGAAACTTCAAAGATTGTGTCAGGAAGACAATAGCGGCCAGCACAATGCTGATGAGGATCAGTGCTGTGATGAGGTTTCGGACAATATAGCCGCTGATCGTGCTGAACATAATTCCTACATATAAGCTTTCTGCGTTTTAAGATCAATTAAGATCAATCATGTGAATATTTTTTTCTCATGCCCTTTACAGGCGGCTTTTGATGGGTATATATTCCTTCTCATGTTTACACACTCAAAGCTATGGAGCGCGATTGACCAACTTGCGCGCTCAAACGGTTACTCGGCCTCAGGACTGGCGAAAAAAGCGGGACTGGACCCAACAAGTTTTAACAAAAGTAAGAGAAAGGCGCCAGACGGCAAACCGCGCTGGCCTTCTACGGAAAGCTTGTCAAAGGTTTTGGCCGCAACCGGATGCACGATGAGTGATTTTACGGCCCTGATGGGGGAAGCACCGGCGCGTGAAGTTGAAATACAACAGGAAACCATTACGGTGGAAGTGCCGACCGCGAAGACCCGCGACCTGCCGCTTGTACAGGACGATGTTGCATCCGATCCGGGAACATTTAATGAAGACGGTCTTCCGGCAAACCTCAACACGTCGTTTTTTACAATGCCGGATGGTCAGCCGGAATTGTCCGCGAGTGCCTGGGCATTGGAAATTACCAGTTCGGCTTTTGCCCCTTACTATCAGGAAGGGGATATTCTGCTGATTGACCCCTATGGGCCTGCCAGAGCGGGCGACCCGTTCCTGATTCGCCGCAAAAGCGAAGATAAACTGGCTGTTTACCGTGGACAAAGTGCCAACCCGGCGATTGGTGTGCCTTTGGGACGGATTATGGGCGTTTTTTACAGTATGACAAAAATAGATGAAGATCAGGATTTGGCGGCATGACGATAATTTCCGAGGCAACTGCCAAAATTCTTCTGGATACGGAATCCGTCCTCTTTAATTCCAAGGAGCCGTTTGTCCTGACATCCGGTCGTGTTTCCCCCGTCTATGTCGATATTCGGCGGCTGATTTCCTTCCCGGCGGAGCGCGCAATGCTGATGCGCTTTGCAACGGACATCTTGAAAGAACAAGTCGGCGCAGACAGTATGGATTATGTTGCCGGTGGTGAGACAGCCGGTATTCCCTATGCGGCCTTTCTGGCGGAAAGACTTGAAAAGCCGATGTTGTATGTCCGTAAAAAGCCAAAGGGCTTTGGCCGCATGGCGCAAATTGAGGGTCATATTGAAGGGGAAGGCAAAAAAGTGCTTCTGGTCGAGGATTTGCAGACAGACGGTGGCAGTAAAAAAGTTTTTATCAATGCGCTGCGGGAGGCGGGAACAATTGTTGAGCATGCATTTGTTGTGTTTCACTACGGCATTATGCCCGCCAGTGAAGAAAACAATAAAGCAATGGGAATCCAGCTTCATGCCCTGGCAACCTGGTGGGATGTTTTAAATGTTGCCAAAGATCTGGGGTACTTTGATCAGGAAACGTTGACAGAGGTTGATGCTTTTCTGAATGATCCAGACGGCTGGGCGGCAAAAAATGCACATCGTGCCAAAGCCTGATCAAGTTAAACAATTTTTTCAGGCTTCTTTATTCTTTTGTAATACTTTTAAAGGATTATAATGGTTGGGCAGCTATGCTCAACCCATTTGATATTCTTTAAAATGATCAATTACAAGAAAACAGGTACGTATTGTGTAGGATGTAAATATACTTTGCATGCAAGAACTGTTTTTCTATTGTTTTTAACCTTGTTTTGCTTTGCAATGCCTCTCAATGTGGCTGCAGATAATGGTGTCCGGAAACTGGTCTTGCAAGAGGGATTTTCCAGTCTGCCTCTTGCGCCGTTTGTGGCGCGCATTGAGGATCCAAGGTCAGAGATGACATCCCGTAAAGTGCTTGAGGCTCTTGATCGCGGAGACGCTGAATTCGTCGCCTTAAATCAGTCTAAATTAGGGTTCGGGCTGGATGGAACGCCCTCATGGCTTGTGTTACGTATTCAAAATTCAACGCAGGAAGAAAATTTTGTATTTTCTCTGACAGAAGATTTGTTTTATTCCCAAGGTGCGATCAAGCGGATTATTCTTTACAGCGCCGATCAAAATAATCGTGAAGTGACAACGTCTCTGGATTCATCTTTCTTTAAATTTGAGATCCCCAGAAATACAGATACAGTTTTACTACTTTATATTGATCCGGTGGATTATTTTCCTCTGATTTTAACGCCGCAGATTTCTACAGAAACGGATTTTTTTATACTTGATGCAGCAAAACAGGACGGTTCTAGGGCATTTATTTTTCTGTTATTAGGGGGCGGTCTTGCTGCATTCCTGATGTATGCATTCAAAAGCGCCCGTTTTTTACCCCATTTTGTATGTTTCTGTACGTCGGGCGTCTTATTGGTGTCATCAAAAATACCATCCCTGTACGAAGATGGAGGGGAGTTTTTACAGCCTTTTCTTCTGTTTTTGCTGATCACCAGTATGGGTATCGGAACATTTTTGCAAAATAAAATTACGATTAAAGACAAGAATGAGATTCTCTCTGTTGGTATGCCATTTATACTGATGGTCTTATCGCTCACAGTGGTTTTCTTCCTGCCGGAAGGCTTCGGGTTGATGAACGTCATTCTGTTGACAATTCCCGCAGCGCTTTTGTGTTTCAGCTTTGTTGTCCTTAGTCTGGCTTTTTTTCAGGACGGCTATAAAGCTTCTATATGGAATTGTTTTTCATGGCTCTTTTTGGCGCTCACCATGATTTTATTTTTACTGAGCGGGTTTGATTTTTATGTGGAAATTCGTGAAATACCCGTCAGTTTACCTTATGTTACCCTTGTAACATCTATCATATTTCTTTTCTTGTCCATTATGATGACCCATTCAGAAATGGGCAGTGATCAGCTGACCGATCTTTCTGTTTTGCCAACCTCTGTAAAGGATTTGAAAGAGGCGGAAGAAGAAGGTGAATACAGCCGTCTACTGACTGTTGTCGAACGTGAACGGCAGATGATGGCAGAACTTCGCCAGATTGACGGACGTCGCCGGAAAGACATGCAAAAAGCCAAAGAAAGTGCCGATGAAGCGAACCGCGCGAAATCAGCCTTTTTGGCAGTGATCAGCCATGAGATACGTACGCCCATGACGGGTATTATGGGATTAGTACGTCTCTTGATGGATACGCCTTTATCAGCAGAACAGCAAAAATATGCCAAGTCCATCATGGAGTCTGGTGAATCCATGACCTTGTTATTGAATGACATTCTGGATTTTGAAAAAATCGAGACGGGTAAAATGACGTTGGAAGAAATTTTCTTTGACGTGAAGCAGATTGTTCAAAGTACGGCGACCCTGATGGCTGGACATGCGCAAAATAAGAATATTCATTTAAGTGTAGAAGTTCACCCGAATGTGCCAATTCAAATTAAGGGTGACCCGTCAAGATTGCGTCAGGTTCTTCTGAATCTGGTTGGGAATGCTATTAAATTTACCGAAGAGGGCGGTGTGACTATTCATCTCAAGAGAGGTCAACATATACAGAGTAAAGATGAAAAAACCAAATTCTTATATCCATTTACGATTGAAATTGTCGATACAGGCATTGGCATTGCCAAAGAAGCCCTGGAAGATTTATTTAACCCGTTCTCTCAGGCCGATAAATCCATTGCAGGAAAATATGGCGGATCTGGTCTGGGGCTGGCGATCTGCCAACGCCTGATTGAGTTGATGGGTGGAGAAATCGCCGTTGAAAGTACACTTAATGAAGGCAGTAAGTTTATGATTCATCTGTTCGTCGAGATGAAGGAAGGCAGCAAGAAAAACAGTTCCTATGAAAAAATAGACTATTCCAATGTTAAAACAGATGGAGCCGCAAACGAGAAAAATGATACACAAGCGCAAGAAGAGAGAGATGAAGAAGAAAATATTGCTTTGCCGTATCAACAAAAAGAAAATCTGAACGCACAGAAAATTTTAATTGTGGAAGATAATCTGGTGTCCCAGCAGGTGATTGAGACTTTTCTGAAAAAGCAGGGGCATGATGTCACGGCGTGTAACAATGCAGAGGATGCCCTCATTCTTGCCAAAGACTCAGAATTTGACATTGTGTTTATGGATTGGGAGCTGCCGGGTATGAG
>CAKZKV010000134.1 GCA_937124505.1 uncultured Alphaproteobacteria bacterium | reverse complement strand
GGCCGAACAGACGACTCCGGCCAGTCCGGCTTCATCAGCCAGTCGCGCCAGACGCATCACCAGTTCATCTGTCGAGCCGTAAAAACCGATCAGCTCCATGTCCTCTTCATCCAAAGATGTCAGAATCGTCACGCCCAGCACGTTCGGGACACGTACACCCGCCTTTGTTGCCCCTTCCTGTGCACCTTCAACGGCATATTTCATCATTTCCAGCCCGCCGCTGGCATGAACGTTCACGTAATCAATATCCAGTTTTGTAATTTCACGCACCGCCGCCCGCACCGTATTGGGAATATCGTGATATTTCAGATCAAGGAATAGCGGGACATCCGGAAAAGCCTCCCGCACTTCCTGAATACCCTGCGGCCCATTGGAATTCAGAAACTCCAGACCCAGCTTCAACCCCTGCTTTGTTTCCTCGGCAATCGTTGCAATTTCTTTTATTTTTGTAATGTCCGGCGTATCACCGGCAATATAAATAAGCGGATGTTCAGGCATGATACTTGTGTAACATGGTTTTAAGCGAAGATGTAGGCTTATTTTGAGGAGAGCAGCGGGGTAGAAATAGTTTCCTGCGCGGCCTTTTCTTCCTGAAGCTTCTTGTTTTCCTTGATCAGGCCATAAACCTGCGCACGTTTTTTATCGGCTTTTTTAGAGAAAGGGCCATGCACGCACCAGATAAACGCACCGCCAAGCAGGAATCCAACCCCCAGGGCGCTCAGGACGATGACGGACAGGGGCAGTGTGACAGGCGCATGAATCGGGCTGAAAAACAGGTTGGCCTCCTGCATATTAGAAATTGCAAACACAACCGCCAGCAGAGCGATCAGCGTGCTAATGATCCAACGGAAAAAAAAGGCCATGTCCTTTCCTTAATCTTCTTCATTTAAACGGTCGCGTAACGCTTTGCCCGTTTTAAAGAACGGCAGGCGCTTTGCATCAACCTGCACTTTTTCACCGGTACGTGGATTGCGGCCAACCCGCGCCTCCCGTTCCTTGACGGAAAAAGCGCCAAAACCACGTAACTCAACACGATCACCATTTGCCAGCGCATTGGTAATCTCTTCGAAAAATGTATCAACGATTTTTTCAATATCACGTAAATACAAATGCGGGTTGAGTTCGGCGATACGACTAATAAGTTCAGATTTTGTCATGTTTTGCTTTCGCCTCTCATAAGACTTTCTATATTTTATATGATCTAATTTCTAGAGTAAGTCACGATATGACATTTTTTCGGCAAGGGTCAAGGGAAAGAAGCATGAAAAAAGCCGGAAATTTTCCGGCTTTCCCCATATTTTTCTTTTTAAGAAGACAAAATTACTCCTCTTTTGCGTCTTCGGCAGATTCCTCATCCTTTTTCTTTTTAGATGTAGATTTTTTGGCTGCCGGCTTTTTGGCTTCTTTTTCTGCCTTGGCCTGATCTTCCTTGCTCAGGGCCGCGCCGAGAATATCACCAAGAGATGCGCCTGATTCGGTTGAACCGAACTCTTCCATCGCCTGTTTGTCTTCCTCGATTTCACGGGCCTTAATGGACAGGGACAGCTTGCGGTTTTTCTGATCAACGGTCAGGATTTTCGCATCCACCTTCTCACCAACGGCGAAACGGTCAGGACGTTGTTCACTGCGCTCGCGTGACAAATCGCCTTTCTTGATGTAGCCGGTCACGTTGTCGTTCACGGCAACCTCAACGCCTTTGTCATCTGTTGCCGTAATGGTACAGGTAACGACAGCGCCTTTGGCCATGCCTTTCATCGCGCCTTCGAACGGATCGTCCGTCAGTTGCTTGATGCCCAGAGCCACACGTTCTTTTTCAGGATCAATTTCAAGGATCTTGGCCTTCACCATGTCACCTTTTTTGAATCCTTTCAGAACTTCTTCCGTCTGGTCTTCCCATGAAATATCAGAGATATGGACCATTCCGTCCAGCTCGTCTTCAATCCCGACAAACAAACCGAATTCCGTCACGTTATTGACCGGGCCCTCGATCTCATCACCGACTTTACGGTTTTCGGCAATGGTCTCCCATGGATTTTCCTGACATTGTTTGATGCCAAGGGAAATACGGCGCTTCTCTTCATCAATTTCGAGAACCTGCACTTCCACTTCCTGAGATACAGACACGATCTTGCTCGGATGGATGTTTTTCTTGGTCCATGACATCTCAGACACATGCACCAGTCCTTCGATCCCGTCATCCAGTTCAACGAACGCACCATAATCTGTCAGGTTGGAAATGCGGCCTTTCAGCTTCTTGCTAACCGGGTAGTTATCATGGACGTTTTCCCATGGATCAGCCTCAAGCTGTTTCATGCCCAGAGAAATACGCTTGTTTTCCTCATTAAAGCGGATCACCTGCACCTCAATACTGTCACCGATTTTCATCATTTCTGATGGGTGATTAATACGCTTGTAGGAGATGTCCGTCACGTGCAGCAGGCCGTCCACACCGCCCAGATCAACGAACGCGCCGTAATCTGTGATGTTTTTGACAACGCCTTGCAAGACCTGACCTTCCTTGATGTTTTCAAGGATATCGGATCTCGCCTCTTCACGGCTTTCTTCCAGAACGGCACGACGGGAGACAACGATGTTGCCACGAGCGCGATCCATTTTCAAAATCAGGAACGGTTGTGGCGTTCCCATCAGCGGGCTGGCGTCCTTGATCGGACGGATATCCACCTGAGAGCCCGGCAGGAAGGCAATCGCCCCGCCCAGATCAACGGTAAATCCTCCTTTGACGCGGCTATGGATCACGCCTGTGACGCGCTCACCTTTATTGTGCTGTTCTTCCAGCTCGGCCCAGACCTCTTCACGGCGGGCTTTTTCACGGGAGAGAACGGCCTCCCCGTTATTGTCTTCCAGACGTTCAACATAAACGTCCACGACATCGCCTATTTTGACTTCCGGATCCTGGCCCGGCTTTGTAAATTCACGAAGTTCAATACGACCTTCTGATTTCAGGCCGACATCGACCAGAACGAAACCGTTCTCAACGTCAATGACGCGTCCTTTTACAACATTTCCCTGAAAGTTTTCTTCGCTTGGTAGTGATTCTTCGAGAAGGGCAGCGAATTCTTTAGACTCTTCTCTGTCTTGTAATTTTGCAGCGGCTGTAGCCATGTTTCAAAATTTCCTTTACGTTAAAATATATCCCGCTTTTCATGGGTTCCGTGCCAAACTGGCACGCATGTCAGGCGGAACGGCCCCAGATATATAAGGAAATAACAGGAATTGCAAGGTCTTTATGGCTTTTTATCTCTTGCCTTGAGGCTCACAAAAGTTTTGCTAAAGCACTTTCTCTTTCACAACGGCCAGTGCTTTTGCGTACGCGTCC
>CAKZKV010000133.1 GCA_937124505.1 uncultured Alphaproteobacteria bacterium | reverse complement strand
TGAATGATGAAGTCCGAAACCATGCGGATTTCATGCTCAGCTTTGGCCAGCAAACCTGGCCGCATATGCTGGCCAGAGTGATGTTATTGGAACAAATATACCGCGCGCAACAAATCCTGGCGGGTCATCCCTATCATAAAGAATAAGCATGCTGAATTCTAAAGACGTTTTTACGGGGATATTTGCAGGGCTGGGAATAGCCGCATTGATTGTTGGTGCCCTCTATTTCCCCAAACTGTTTTCAGAGGATTATCTTCCCCCAAAGCAGAGCGCAAAGTTTATTTCCGTCAATGAGCAGTCCTTTCGTGACTGGGCCTTGCGGCTAAATGAGACAAACGTTGACTACCAGCATACAGGGGGTTTTAGATCACAAATTGCGACCTTTCCGGTGTATTTCAAAGATGTAAAAATAGCAGATACTGAGAATGGAACCCGGCGTGTCTTTGGACAATTTGAGAGCTTTGGAAGTGACACTTACGAATTTTTTGGAAAATTTGAAACGACCGTCACAGACATCCGACCTGTTGAAATAAAGGTTGAGTTATTTTCGGGAAAAGTCACATCTGACAATTCGTCCGCCAACCGTTTGAGTGGAAATATTACAATTATTGAAACACGAGAAAACGCAACGATAGAGGGCTCTATACAAATGGGCTCCCTGAATTACGCCGGGCTGCCTTTTGGCGCGACAAGTCTTGACTTTAAAGGTGATCAGCAGGAAATCACGGCAAAAGTCTCCTCACAAGTTTCAGGGCATCAGGGAACAAAGCTTGTCACGAATGGTGCATTTATCAAGGGACGTCTTCATGACCTCTCCGGCGAAATAGACATCTCCTCCCTGCCCGACTTACTGGCAACAATCGAAGCGGTTGCATCCGGCCATTCGTCCGAACCGCCAGAATTTCTAAAGAAACTACCTGAATTAACACTCACCTTTCAGGAAGACCCCGAAGCAGACCTTCCTTCTAAATCCGTTAAGTTTGACCTGAAAACGGATGCGTTCGGCAATAAATTCCAGAGTATTGCTGTACTGAACAAGCCTGAGAAAAAACTGAAACTGGCGGCAAAAATGTATAATTTCTGGATCAGGGACTTTCCTTACGGTCTGCAAAAAGTGTCCGGCGACATCACAACACAGGGTATTGTAGAACTCACTCTAGATCAGACTGATAATGAAATTTACGGTCCTTTTTCTACAAAACTGGAAGACCTGACATTACAAAACGGAGAGGTCCGTATTGAAAAGGCAACAGCGCTTGTGGAATACACATCCCTTAGCCCTCTTGAAATCGCGCCATTTGAAATAAGCAGCCCCTCAATGATGCTCGACGAGCCTCTGACAAATCTAGTCTTCTCCGTCCGGGCTGATCAACAAAACCTGAGCATAGAGAATATTCATGCCGTATGGAGAGACTCTCCTGTTGACATCGAAATTTCTCAAACCGGGAATTCTGATGAACTGCCCGACCTGTATATCAGAAAAGATTTTCAAAATACTTTGGAAATTTCCGATATTCTGGGGGTGGCGCTTAAATTCTCTGGGCCGATTGAGTTTGAGAAGTCATGGATATTTAATGGTAACGCCTATGAAAGCAAAGATTTATCCTTCAGGAATACTGCCCCCGGCATTTTGACCTTGAGTGAGACGATCCCGGAATTACGCAACTTGTATATTAAGGACATAGAGCTTATCCTGGAAGATGAGCATACGGCAGCCCTTCAGGCAAAAGGAACAAACCCTCTTTTTTCTGGAGATAAACCGATTTTAATCAAAACAAAGTTGCAACGCTCTGTTGATGATTAGAGTGTTTGCCTCTATATAAACAGTATGTTCATACAAACCGAAGAAACGCCTAATCCTGCATCCCTGAAATTCCTGCCTGGACTGATTGTCATGGACAAAGGAACAGCGGAACTTGACGCGAAAAATGCTTATAAATCCCCCCTTGCTGAAAGACTGTTTCAGGTAGATGGTGTCACACTGGTCTTTTTCGGACATGATTTCATCTCCGTCACAAAAGAGAACACATATGACTGGCAGCAATTAAAAACACCTATCCTTGCCCATATCATGGACCATTTCACAATGGGAGGAACATTGTTCAAAGACGGCATGATGCCAAAAGATCCTGCTGCCAGCAAAAAACTGGATGATGCAATTTCCAACCAGATTGTAGAACTTCTGGAAACACGCGTTCGCCCTGCGGTTGCACAAGACGGCGGCGATATTGAATTCGACGATTATGTGGACGGGATTGTCTACCTGCGCATGCGCGGTGCCTGCGCGGGATGCCCGAGTTCGGAAGCAACCCTGAAAATGGGCATTGAGAATATGCTAAAGCATTTCATTCCTGAGATTCAGGAAGTCCGTCAAGTCATTTAAGATATCTCCTTCGTGTATCAAATAAAGCCCCCTCTTGATTATTTACTCTTCAGAGACAGAAGAAACCGGCTCATTTTCCTCCAGATCGCGACCCTCCTCTTCTACCACTTCAGGAGGCTGCAGAATAAATCCAAGCCATTTATAGGTGTATCCTCCCCCTTTTTCATCTATCCGTAGAATACAATTCATGTAATACTTACGTCCGGCCTCCTCCAATTTAGGGTGTATTTGTACGCGCTTATCGGAGAGATATGTCACTTCCTGCGCACCATTCCCCTGTAAGAAACATCTGAGATTATCCCGGTTTTTAATAGGTTCATCCAAGGTAAACCCCACTTTGGGCTCAGCATCTTTAACGAGAGTCACACCTGGTGTCTTATCCGTAACATGAAGTGGCTTAATGTCCAGAAGTTCCCGAAATCTATTTAAATCTGCATTCAGATACGTCACATCATAGCGTGGCCAAATATTATCTTCCGCCGTTGCCATTCCCTGCGCCCCGCCAATCAAAACTTCAAAGTCATAGTTTTTAACCACGTCCAGCATTGCCTCATCATATAACCCTTCAGGAAACAGAAAATAATCCGCTCCTATAGAAAAAATATCTCTGTAATCACTCACAGCTTTATTCAGTTCCACCTGAAACTCTTTTTCATTTAAGACTGGTGACGAAAGCGTCAGGGCATACACAGCATAGCCGCTCGCCACCTTGTCTCTCAGATATTTTTGGGCAGCAAGATCGCTCCAGTCTTCCGGCTTGAGGAATGCCAGATAAGACATCCCGACCTCTTTTACAGCCTCATAAATAGCCGGCATGTTTGCAGGTGTCAGATTTTCAACCGAAATAATGTAACCGATCTCCCCTGGCTTGGCGTTTTTCAAAAAATTCTCCGCCAAATGAAACGAAAGAACCTGACGCCCATCTTTTTTCAAAATCTCAAGGTGCTTGATAAACTCTTCCATACTTACGGAACCATCCGCATCTCCACCAATATCTTTATAGTGCAATACAACAAGATAGGGTGGATTTTCCATTGCTTGTGCCCGCAAAGGTATGAGCAATGTCACACACAAAATTGCAATCATAAAAAAACGATAGGACATACTTTTATAATTGCCCGGAAAAGCTGTATAGTGCAAGCAATGAGTAAAATAATTTTAGCGTTTGATACGGCCATGGGCGCCTGCAGTGCCGCACTGCTTAAGGAAGAAACACAATCTGTGCTGGCTTGCAAACACGAGCCTATGCAGCGTGGACAGGCGGAGCGACTTGTCCCACTGATTGACGAAATTATGAACGAAGCGAATGTATCCTATCAGGATATTGGTCTGATCGCTTCCACACGCGGCGCCGGAGCTTTTACAGGTTTGAGATTATCACTGGCCACGGCACGGACTTTCTCACTCAGCCTGGACATTCCTGCCATTGGAGTCTCCACACTTGAAACAATCGCCTTCCAATCTCCGGAACGTTCTAAAAACGTCATGATCTGCCTTGAGACAAAAAGAAAAGATTATTACACGCAAACCTTTGGCCCTGATCGCACCGCTCTGGAGCAACCGTACTGCCGAAATCTCTCGCAGGTGATCGAAGCGATACAAAAACATCAACCCGTCATGATCGGGGATGCAAACCGAAGACTAAAAGCAGACCTTGAATCATCCGGCATAAAAGTTCCTGAAATGACCGATATCCTCTATCCCGATTGCCGTGTACTGGCAAACCGCGCCCTTGCAAAATACCAGAAAGACGGTGATCGCTTGCAGGACATGGAACCGCTTTATTTGCGAGACGCTGATGTGTCTTTTCCGGCAACCAAAAAGTAATTCACATCCACATCACGGGCATCAAGAGCAAATTTATCGGCCAGTGGATTGTAACGCATACCGCGAATCTCTCTAACTTCACCGTCTTGTTTCCTGACAAGCCGCGCCAGCTCAGACGGTTTGACAAACTGCTTCCAGTGATGCGTGCCTTGAGGCACCCAGCGCAAAATATATTCCGCCGCCACAATCCCCAGCGCATATGATTTGGCCGTCCTGTTCAGAGTCGAAAAAATCACCAGCCCGCCCGGCTTGCAAATATCAAAGCAACTTTTGACAAAAGCCCCCACATCCGGAATATGCTCGATAATTTCCAGCGCCAGAACAACATCATATTTCTGTTTCACCTCTTCAACCAAAGCACATTCATAGCTGATCTCAAGCCCCTGACCTGCGGCATGCTCTTTTGCCACGGCAATCGCATTCTCATCCGCATCCAGCCCTGTGACGATCGCTCCCTGACGTGCCAAAGGCTCACAGACCAGTCCGCCCCCGCAGCCGACATCAATCACAGATAGTTTTTCAAGATCGCTGGCTTTAAAGTGATTCAAAATATGATCGCGGATAAATTCAATCCGCACCGGGTTTAACTTGTGCAGCGGTTTGAACGGCCCGTTTTCATCCCACCAATGGGAAGAATCCCGCGCAAAATGTTCCAGTTCTTTGGCATCCAGATTTGACATGAACATAACCTAGCGCCATGATGGAGCCAAGTCGAGCAATGTTTTTTAAATCTCTTTATGACCTATCGTTTTCTACTTTTCACTTTTCTGGTTTGCCTGTTGTCCGCCTGCTCCACGACCACGGGCACACGTTCGGTCAAAGCCCCCAACTTTTCGGGTTATTACGCGCAGAAGCCCATACAATGCGTCCCCTATGCCCGTGATGTATCCGGCATTCCCATTCGCGGAAACGCTCATACATGGTGGTATCAGGCATCGCAAGACAGGCGCGGATCACAGCCACAGATCGGGGCCGTTCTGGTGCTGGCAAAAACAAGCCGCCTGAGATATGGTCATCTGGCCGTGGTGAAGGATGTCCTCGGCCCACGCCGTATCCTGGTGACGCACAGCAACTGGGGCAGTGACCGCAAGAGCCGCAGCTTTATCTATGAAACCATGCTGGTCGAAGACGTCTCCTCCCGTAACGACTGGTCACACTTACGCTTCTGGAACCAGTACACAAATGCCTTCGGCAGCCCGTATGAGGCGTATGGGTTTATTTATCCCTTATAGGCGAATAAACCCCATCTTCTCCTGAACTTCTGCCAGAACAGGTGCGGCGATGTCCCGCGCACGCTCCGCCCCGTTTTTCAGGATTTTATCAATCTCATCCGGGTTGGCCAGCAAATGCGTCATTTCCGAAGTAATCGAACTCAGTTTTTCAACCGCCAGATCAGCTAAAGCCATTTTCAATTCGGAGAATTGTTTGCCGCCAAACTGATTGTAAACCTCTTCCATGCTTTGGTCATTCATCACCGCATAAATCTGGAGCAGGTTTTTAGCTTCCGGGCGTCCTTCACATTCTTTCTCAGAAGATGGCAAGGCATCCGGATCAGACTTTGCCTTCTTGAACTTCTTGGCAATGGTATCCGCATCATCCGTCAAATTAATCCGGCTCATGTCACTGTCGGCGGACTTACTCATCTTGGCCGTTCCGTCACGCAGAGACATAATCCGGGCACCTTCGGCCAGAATAATAGGTTCCGGTTCTGGAAACACTTCACCAAAGCGGTGCGTAAATGTGCCCACCACTTCACGCGCTAGCTCCAAGTGTTGTTTCTGGTCTTCACCGACAGGAACGTGTGTAGCCTTATAAAGCAGGATATCTGCCGCCATCAACACAGGATAGGCATATAACCCAAGCCCTGCCTTTTCGGCGTTCTTACCGGCTTTGTCCTTGAACTGCGTCATGCGATTCAGCTTGCCCATCTGCGTCATGGTCGCCAGCAACCACATCAGTTGAG
>CAKZKV010000132.1 GCA_937124505.1 uncultured Alphaproteobacteria bacterium | reverse complement strand
AACCATTCCCGCCAATAGTAGTGTTGAGCATATCACCTACCTGTTCACAGGGGCCAAGGAACTCAATACACTCAGACAATACGGCAAAGACCTGAACATACAAAGTTTTGATGCCGCCATTGACTTCGGCTGGTTCTGGTTCCTGACCAAACCTTTCTTTACCGTCCTGTTGCTGATTAACGGCGTGGTTGGTTACTTTGCCGTGACGATGCTGCTTTTTGCGTTCCTGCTACGCCTGCTGATTTTTCCTATGGCCAATACGTCTTATCGCTCATTTGCCAAGCTGCGGATCATTGCGCCGCGAATCATGGAAATCAAGGAAATGTACAGCGACGATAAGCCCGGTATGCAGCGGGCCATGATGGAATTGTATCAGAAGGAAAAAGTCAACCCGGCTGCGGGCTGTCTGCCGATTCTGATTCAGATCCCGATCTTTTTCTCACTTTACAAGGTTCTGAATGTTGCCATTGAAATGCGGCATGCACCGGGCTTCTTCTGGATTGATGATCTTTCCGCGCCGGACCCCACCAGCCTGTTTAATCTTTTTGGCCTGCTCCCTTATGATGTACCACAATTTCTGGTCATCGGAGCGTGGCCCTGTATCATGGTTCTGACCCTGCTTGTCCAGCGGTCCATGAATCCACCGCCAACCGACCCGGTGGTTCGCGACATGTTCCGTTTCATGCCTTATTTTATGGGCTTTATCATGGCAGGCTTTGCCGCAGGCCTCGTGATTTACTGGACGTTCAGCAATATTCTCTCTTCCATTCAGCAATATACCATCATGCGGATGATGGGAGTTGAGGTAAAACTCTTTCAGGGATGGTTTGGCCGAGAATACCAAAAGAATGAACCTGATATTGCCAAGCTGGGCTTTTCAGAAGAAATCCTGAAACATCATAAAGAAAAAGAGTCAGGTGAAACGAAAGTGGAAGATAACCCAACGGAAGCAGATAACGAGCCTGAAAACGCGAAAGAAATATCACCTCCCAAACCACGCAAGAAAAAGAAAAAGTAGGCCGCATGTATCCCAATCTGTTCAAAGGAGAGTGTACATTCGTTGCCGGCGTAAATACACTGGACATGTTACCGGACATCACGCTTCCGGAAGTTGCGTTCGCCGGACGCTCAAACGTGGGAAAATCTTCTTTAATAAACGCCCTGACCAATCGTAAGGCCTTGGCTCGCACCTCTCACACACCGGGACGAACACAGCAATTAAACTTTTTTGATATTGGGAATGCATTCCTGCTTGTTGACATGCCGGGATATGGCTATGCCAAAGTCTCAAAAAAGCAACGTGCCGACTGGTCAACCCTGATGAGGTCTTATCTACGGGGACGCGTCTCCCTGAAATGCGTGTTTTTGCTTGTGGATTCCCGCCACGGTCTGAAAGACAGTGATGTTGATATGATGAAAATGATGGATGAAACGGCTGTTCCTTATCGTATCCTGCTGACAAAATCCGACCAGATTAAAAAATCAGATCGGGAAAAGGTGACCGAAGATCTTCAGATGGCCTTAAAAAAACATCCCGCGGCATTCCCCGAGCCAGTTCTTTGTAGCGCGCACAAAAAAGAGGGGATTGACGAAATACAGGACATCATCCGCTCTGTTATCTGACCTTACCTGGCGGCAACAAGATTATAAAAGCTGTACGTATCATTCAGATTATTCTGCACACACAGAGAGGCTTGCGACTCACAGCCTGCACACACTGCAATTGTTAAATCGGCGTTGGTATATCCATGGCCGGCATCATCAACCAGAAACTTCCTTGTTTCGTCTGTGAATGCCGGAATTGTTGTGTTTCCAACTAATATCCGGTTCAGTTCCTGACAAACCTGCTGATTGATTCCATAAGCCGTTAAGACAACATCATTGGCGGCGGTGACCGTCCATTCAAAATTATTAAACCGCCCCAGATACCAGCCGTTACCCGGGTCTGCCGTGGATTGGCCTGTCACCTCTTCCGGGAAAGGTGGCAACGTCACGCCGCCTCCCTGTGGATGAAAAACCTTGTCAAAATGCGGGGCTGCGCCAAATGATCCGGGCTGGGCAAAATCAAATTCAGACGGATCGGTTCCGGCAAAAACCATTTGATCCAGTGCGCTTTTCACTTGCGTTGCTGTCGTAATCAGCTGTGTTGCCAGAAGCTTTGCCCGCTCGGGACTTAAGGTCGTGATCTCTTTTTCATCTTCCTGCTTGGCAAGAATAAACGTCAGAGCCGCGAACAGCACGACAGCAATCAGCACATACACAAAAACATTTCCGCGCTCGTTATTCATACGACTTACTTTTTTTTCGCGTTCTTTTGGGAAAGATATTTATTTTCGCTTGATTTGGCCAGAAAAGAAAGCACGATGGCCGGTGCGAACGGGAAAAACAGCATCAAAACTGTCATCGGCTCCCTCAAGGCATCCATCAGGCGCCCTTCCATATTCTGTACGTAGAGGATCATAAAGACCAGCAACCCGGCCAAAACAAAAATAATAGAAAGGAACCTGTAGAGGCGGGCCTGCATTAATAGAGATCTTTTACTTTGGTCCATACAAAATCCTTATGTTTCATAGATTTTTGTTCTTATGCCCCTAATATTCAGTATATAATTTCACATCACAATAATTTATTAATATAACTTTAAAGATGCAAAATATGTGGTTCAAACCTTATCAACTCGAAGAATTAAAAAGAGACGCCCGTTGTGCAGGCATGGCCGAATCGATTGGATTCGAAGTCCTTGAAATCCGGGAAGAAGCCCTCGTTGGACGTATACCTGTCGATCACCGTACCAAGCAACCTTTTGGCATTCTTCATGGCGGCGCGTCCTGCGTTTTATCCGAGAGTTTAGGAAGTATTGCCGCCTGGATGTGCATTAACCCTGCCGAAAAAATGGCTGTCGGCCTGGAAATCAATGCCAACCATATCCGCAGCGTCTCGGACGGGTATGTCACCGGCATCTGCAAACCACTTCATATTGGCCGACGTACACATGTATGGCAAACTGATATGTATAATGATGAAAATAAATTAACCTGCACCAGTCGCCTGACCATTGCCATTATAGATAAAAAGACATGAACTTATTAATCCTGATCCCGGCCCGATACGGCTCAACGCGTTTTCCCGGTAAACCGCTGGCCAAAATTCATGGAAAGAGTATGCTCTCCCGTGTCATTGAAGCCGCCCAGCTTGCGATGAAAGGGTATGAAGATATTGACCTGATTGTTGCCAGTGACAATGAAGAGATCATTAAACACGCGGCAGAGCATGGCGCCGCCGCTATTTTGACCCCTGAATCATGCAAAACCGGCACAGACAGGGCGATTGCCGCCGTGAGGCAGCTCCCGGAATACCCGGATCAGGTCATCAGCTTGCAAGGCGACGTCCCCCTTATTCCCGTAGACGTTATCCGCAAAATGATCGACACGATGAAGCAAAACCCACACCTGGACGTTGTCACCCCGGTTCATAATCTGAGTTGGGACGATCTCGACCGCCTTCGCGAAGCCAAGAAAGAAACGCCGTTTAGCGGGACGACCGTGATCATGGATGAAGACGAGCGGGCCGTCTGGTTTTCAAAAGCCATTCTTCCCACCATCCGCAAAGAAAAAGAATTACGTCAGGAAATGAACATGTCCCCCGTCTGGCGCCATATCGGCCTGTATGGCTACCGTGTTGATATTCTAGAAAAATTCACGCTTCTGGGGGAAAGTTTCTATGAGAAGCTCGAAGGTCTGGAGCAACTGCGCCTGCTGGAAAACAAAATTGGCATTACGTGTGTGCCGGTTGACATTCCCCAAGGAGCGCTTCTGTCAGGAATTGACACCCTGGAAGACCTTGCCCGTGCTGAGGCTCTGTTGCAACGGCAGGAACAGGAGAAGCAACCACGGCACGCATAAAGTGGGCTGTATAGTTGCCGCCTAACGGATCAGGTTTTGTCTCAACAATATCAAACTGATGTTTTGAAAAAGCCCCCACACCACATTTATTCTCTGAATTGACCTTGGCCATCAAAAAATGATACCCGGCTTCATGCGCCTGTTCTTTGGCAAAACCCATCAGAGTTCCCATTGCGCCTTTTTGAATCGCGGCAACTGATTGCACGACCGCCGCCGTTTCCAGTGACGTATAGCCCTCCAAAAACTTTACCGGCCCTCTCCCGGAAAATGTTAAAAGCGCCCCGGCGACCAGCTTGTTGCCATCATACACCCCCATCATGGGCATACCGGAGTCAATATGGGCCTGTAAATCTTCTGGAGTTCTGGGTTTTAAAAACCCCTTTTTCTCAGGCGGCACGGCTTCATGCAAAGCCAGAAATGCTGGTATATCCTCTGCACCCAGACATTTCGTTGTAAAATGATTGTTGTAAGTCATCCTCTTATCTCACGCTGTTTGTTCAATACAAAAAACTGCACGCAAAGTCACGCGTCTTTTGGTTGATCGCCGATTGATAAGATTGTTTTTTGACAGGCTTTTTCTACGCACACGACAATTGCAGATCAATCAGGATCAGCAAGTACGTCGTCGGATGTTGAAAGCCATTTTGTTCATGATGCTTCTTTTTACTCTTTTTGCGTCGGAAAAGTCAAGTTTTTCTTCCCAGAAGAGTTTCCGTCAGCTTAACCCAGTACTCAACGCCCATGGGAATAACCGTGTCATTGAAATCATACCCGGCATTGTGCAGCGCCTTGTTATGCGGGCTGTCCGGCTGAGCGGGTTCGCCCTGCCCCATCCAGATATAACATCCCGGCACTTCTTTCAGAAAAGCACCGAAATCTTCCGCGCCCATACAGGGTTCAATATTGCCATTCACATTTTCCGTCCCGAAAATCTCACGCGTAATGTCTGCACAGATAGCCGCCTCTCCAGCGTGGTTAATGGTCGGATCATAATCGTATGTGTAACAGCACTCGACTTCCGCGCCAAAAGCGGCTGCAATACTCTTGGAAACTTCACGTATACGTCGCTCTACCATCTCACGAGATTCAAATTTAAAAGCCCGAACCGTTCCAGTGAGTTCAACCGTATCTGGAATCACATTAGATGCCCCGGTACCACCATTTATATTCGTAATCGTTAATACAACGGTATCTACAGCATTTGTATTTCTGCTGACAATAGTCTGCAGCGCCGTGACAATCTGTGCGGCAACAATAACCGGATCAACACACTCATGCGGCATGGCGGCATGGCCACCACGCCCTTTAACCGTGATAGAAATCTCATCACTGGACGCCATGATCGGCCCCGGCGTCAGGCCGATTTGGCCTTTTGGCATCTTCGGCCAGTTATGAAGGCCATACACGCCATCCATCGGATATTTCTGGAACAGGCCTTCTTCCACCATTTTAATGGCCCCGCCCCCGCCTTCTTCTGCGGGTTGAAAAATCAGGTAAACCGTCCCGTCAAAATTTCTGTTTTCCTGCAAATATTTTGCCGCGCCCAGTAACATGGCCGTATGACCATCATGACCGCAGCCATGCATTTTTCCGGGTATTTTTGACGCCCACTCCTGACCTGAGGCCTCCGTAATGTCCAGTGCGTCTATGTCAGCCCGCAGGCCGATAGCTTTCCCGGAGGAATTGGTTTCCCCGTCGATTTTGGCCACAATCCCGGTCACGGCCCAACCACGCTCATGTTCAATACCCCATTCGGTCAGCTTTTCGGCGATCAGGTTACTGGCAAACTCTTCTTCATAAGAAGTTTGCGGATTTTGATGCAGTTCTCTGCGATACGCTGCAAGTTCTTTCTGCATGGCGGCAATTGAATTGCGGATGCTCATGATGACTCCATTTCTTCACTTTATATAAGATGTTTTACCTTATTTATTTGTGAAATGGATATCAATGACAGAGTGTTCCGTCATGCAACATTTTGTAAGGAGAAAACGTAGAAAATCAACATCGGGCCCCTCCGCACCGCAACAGCAAGGACAGCCTAATATCCTTGATATGGCGGATAGTTTCAAGAGCCGGCGAAATATCGAGCGCCATTTTACGGCCAGAAGACACCACAGCCCGCATGTGAGCCAAACGCTTCAGATAACTTTCCGCATCCTGATCACTTTCAAAAATGCCCCAGTCTCCGTAATTTTCCTCAACAATCCTTATGCCCGGCTTTCGCGCTTTCTGTTTCAAACGCAAGGCTGCCACCATCATCTGGTTCAGGCCAACCCAGGGAATAACTGAAAAAGGACGATGAATTTTCAGGGAAAGGTCATCTCCCGGAACTTTTTGCGCCACCGCACAGCCATAAACTTTTTGCTGCTCAGGTGCGTATAGAATCACCGCATGCCCCTTTATCACAAAACTTTCAACATCAGACATATGCGGCTGGTTTGCTTCAACAAATAACCTGAGTGCTTGCTGATCCGCCTCTTCGGCAAAACGCAGTTCCAGTCTGGCAGGCAACTCAAACGGTTCCTCCAGAACGGCAATATCGTCTTGAATGATATTTATAAACTTATGTGCATACATCCTAGCCATCCAGTTTTTGCATTAAACATATGCGTATATTGCATGAGTCGAGTTGCGATTGCAACATGGATTTTTTTTAAATCACTCACAATGTATGAAGAAATGTTTCAGAGATTAGTCTTGCGCGGATCAAACGCATCCCGCACGGCCTCACCAATAAAGGTCAGCAGGGACAGCATCAAAGCAAGGGACACAAACGCGGTAATTCCTAACCAGGGGGCTTGTAAATTGTTTTTTCCCTGCGCCAGGAGTTCACCCAGAGACGGGCTGCCCGGCGGCAGGCCAAGCCCCAAAAAATCCAGCGAGGTCAAAGCGGTAATCGAGCCGGTCAGGATAAACGGCATCAGGGTCAAGGTCGCCACCATGGCATTAGGCAGGACGTGCCGCCACATAATCGTTAAATTCCCCACGCCCAGCGCCGTGGCGGCGCGGACGTAGTCAAAATTCCGCGCGCGCAGGAACTCCGCCCGCACAACATCCACCAGAGAGACCCACGAAAACAGCAGCAGGATAAACAGCAACGTCCAAAAGCCCGGAATAAAAAGAGACGCAAAGATAATCAGGATATACAGGCTCGGCAGGGACGACCAGACTTCGATAATTCGTTGCGTCACCAAATCCAGCCAGCCGCCGTAATAGCC
>CAKZKV010000131.1 GCA_937124505.1 uncultured Alphaproteobacteria bacterium | reverse complement strand
TATGATCGAATTATTGTCTAACAATAGTCCAGTCGCACTTCACTTAGAACTTTCAGGCCCACTCCGTGTCCCTTGCTTTACTTCCGGCAATTCATTTTTTCTTATAGACAAATGCAGACGCGTCACTTAAAAATTCATTATGACTAAAATTCATTTTCACAAAAACGACCTGCCCGATGGGGTAACCTTTGACAAAGCCGTGGCCGTGGACTCGGAAACCATGGGATTAAAGCCCTATCGTGACCGCCTGTGTCTGATTCAATTGTCCGGCGGGGACGGCGAAGCGCACCTCGTCCAGTTTGAGAAGGGGAAATATGACGCCCCAAACCTGAAGGCGTTATTCACCAACCCGGATATTGAAAAAATCTTTCACTTTGCCCGGTTTGATTTACAGGTCATTAAATATTACCTGAAAGTTGATTGCCAGCCGGTCTATTGCACAAAAATGGCCTCCAAACTATGTCGTACCTTTACCGAACGTCATGGTCTGCGTGAAATATGTATGGAGTTGCTGGGCGTTGAACTGGACAAGGAAAATCAGTCGTCCGACTGGGGCGCGCATGAACTTTCCGAAGAACAAATGATCTATGCCGCGAATGACGTTCTTTACCTGCACCAGATCAGGGATATTCTTGACCAGAAAGTTGAACGTGAGGGGCGCAAGGACATGCTCAACGAGATCAACCGATTCTTAAGAACCCGTGCAGATCTCGACCGCCTCGGCTTCCGTGAAACGGACATTTTCGCGCATCACTAGAAAGATTTTTTGGTGCATATGCTTTTTTTATACTTTATAAAGAAAGACATGGGCCTGCGATTCTCATTTTTCCTTACTGTGATTTTATTCCTGTCCGTTTCTGCACAGGCAACGGATTTAAATATTGTGCGGGAAAAGACCAAACCACGTCTGACAAAAGAATTACAACGTGCTGGCTTCCAACTGGGCAACCCGATTTTTCTGCGTGTGTTCAAGCAGGAAAAAATCGTTGAGGTCTGGGTTCAGGAACCGGGGCAGAGAACGTTTAATATTTTCAAAAAATATCCGATTTGCCTGTTTTCCGGAAAGCTGGGACCAAAACTCCGGGAAGGAGATTTGCAGGCACCGGAAGGGTTTTATGATATTACGCGGGAACGCCTGCATCCAGAAAGCAATTACCATCTGGCCTTTAACCTTGGCTACCCAAACAAATTTGATCTGGCCCGTGGACGCACCGGAGATTTTCTGATGATCCATGGCGGGTGCAAATCCGAAGGATGTTACGCCATTAATGATGAGAATATGGAAGAACTCTACATCATGGCCGAGGCCGCGCTTTCTGCTGGTCAGGAAAAAATAGATGTGCATATATTCCCATTCATTATGACCAAGAAAAATTTCCGTTTTCATGCAAAATCAACATGGCTGCCATTTTGGTATTCCCTCAAGCCCGCTTATGATGTATTTCAGGCAAACAGAATACCGCCGGACGTAGATGTCAAAGGCGGACGCTATAAAATCAAGACGAATTATAATGACTAGAATACAAACCGCAAAAGATGCCCTCCAGACGGAAATGAACGGACTGGAGGCCTTGCGTGACGGACTGGACGACAACTTTGAAACTGCCGTCAATGTCATCAATCGCATGAAACAGGCCCGGAACGGACGTCTGATTGTGGCGGGAATTGGTAAAAGCGGTCATGTTTGCCGCAAGCTTGCCGCAACATTTGCTTCAACAGGTACGCCAGCCTACTTCGTCCATCCGGGGGAAGCCAGTCACGGCGATTTAGGAATGATTACCTCTCAGGATGTCGTTCTGATGCTCTCCAATTCCGGCGAAAATACAGAACTCTCCGATTTGATCGGCTATACACGTCGTTTTGACATCTACCTGATCGCCATGACCAGTAACGCAGACAGTACGCTGGCCAAACATGCCGATACGGTTCTGCTGCTGCCGAAAATGCCCGAAGCCTGCCCGAATGGCATGGCGCCGACGACCTCCACCACGATGATGATGGCGCTGGGCGACGCACTGGCCGTGACACTTCTGAAAGATATGGGGCTGACGAAGGAGGATTTTGGCATATGGCATCCCGGCGGCAAACTTGGCCAACGCCTGATGAAAGTCGAGGAATTAATGCATTCCTATGAAAATCTTCCTCTGGTAACTAAAGACCAGATCATGCAAGATGCCATTCTGGAACTGTCTGACAAAAACCTAGGTTGCGTTCTGGTTGTCAACGGTCAGCAGGAATTATTAGGAATAATTACCGATGGCGACCTGAAACGCCATATGTCACCAGACCTGCTACAAAAGCCCGTCTCTGCGATCATGTCGTCCAACCCCAAATCCATCGGCCCCGACGCCCTTGGCGTGGAAGCGATGCATGTCATGACCAAAACGCCGGGGCAATACCTGACGAGCCTCGTGGTTATTAAAAACGGCAAACTACTGGGCCTGATCCGCCTGCAGGACTGTTTACAAGCCGGGTTGTCTTAATTTCTTAAAAATATACACTGATACCATGACCAATCAGGATACAGACGCCCGCCTTGAACGCCTTGGAGCTTCCTATCAGCTTGAAGAGCCGCCCAAAGCCATTAACCGGAACTATACGCGCTGGGTCAAATCCTTACGCATTTTACTACCGCTGATTGCGGTCGGCATGATTGGGCTGCTGATTCTTTCAGCAGAGCAGGACGATCCTGTTCTGCCTATTCAGGAGATTAAAACACCCTCATTGCCAACGGCAAGTAATAACCAGAATGCCCCTGTGATTGAAAAAAACGAATTGGTCAATCCGCAGTTCGAAAGCCAGACCAAGGATGGAAAAACCTACAAAATCACAGCGGAAAATGCCGTGCAAAAACTGCAACAGCCCGATCTGATTTTGCTCAAACATCCGCAGGGGCAACTGGAAATGGAGCCGCACCCCCTTCTTGTCACGGCAGATGACGGCACTTATAATCAGGAAACACAATTTATGACCTTGAATCAAAACGTGAAAATTTCACAGGAGGGAAACGGCGAAATCAGACTAAAATCTCTGGAGGCAGATTTAAGCCGGGGGGAGATGTTTTCCCCCTTTCCAATTGAAGCAGAGGGGGCATACGGGACGTTAAGAGCCGACTCCCTGCGCATCACAAATAATGGCATGAATATTATCCTTGAAGGCCCGGTGCGGCTGACCATTAACGAGGGACTGGAAACATGGATCGACTAAAATCCTATTTTATATTTTTATGTTTGGGTTTGATATAATTGGGAGATCTAGAGGGAATATAAGATGTTATGATCGAAGTAGA
>CAKZKV010000130.1 GCA_937124505.1 uncultured Alphaproteobacteria bacterium | reverse complement strand
TGGAACTGAAACCCTGCCCGTCCCGTGAGGTGGAAACAACCGAAGCCGCGCTGGACATGCTGGCGACGTACTGGGACGAACATAACCGCCTGTTATTGTCTTCCTTTCAGATTCAATGTCTGGAGATCTGTCTGGACGCGGCCCCGGATTGGGCACGGGGATACCTGGTTGACGATCCGGTCCCGGAAAGCTGGATGGACATTGCCAGACATCTCAACCCTTCCACAATTAACCTCAACGGGAACGCCGTGACGGCAGACGATATCGAGGTGTTCAAGAGCTACGGCAAGCCCCTGCTCGCTTATACGATCAATGATGAAGACCGCGCCGACTGGCTGTTTGATCATGGCGTCAAAGCCATTTTTTCCGATCAACCGGATTTGGTCTAGGGATTCTCGCTGACGATTTCAACGGCCTGACGGGAGGGAACGCCAAGGGTGTTATAGCCACAATCAACATAGTGAATTTCCCCTGTGACCGCGTTTGACAGGTCAGAGAGCAGGTAAAGCGCCGATCCGCCAAGGTCTTCCAGTTCCGGTGTGCGTTTCAGAGGGGCATTTTCCTGATTGTAGCGGAAAGTATGGCGCGCGCTGCCGATAGCTGAGCCTGCCAAGGTCTTCATCGGGCCTGCGGAAATAGCATTGACGCGAATGTCCTGTGGGCCAAAATCATGCGCCATATAACGAACGGAAGCCTCCAGAGCGGCCTTGGCCACGCCCATCACGTTATAATTCGGGACAACACGTTCTGCGCCGAGGTAGGAAAGCGTGATGGCGCTGCCGCCATTTGGCATCAGTTCACTGGCGCGTTTCATGACAGCCGTGAAAGAATAACAGGATATCAACATGGAATTCACAAAGTTATTCAGGGATGTGTCCACATAACGGCCTTTCAGTTCTTCTTTATCTGAATAGGCGATGGCATGTACCACAAAGTCCAGACCACCCCACTCCTGAGAAATCACTTTGAAAACATGATCAAGATCGCTGTCTTTGCTGGCATCACAGTTCAATATGATATTGGAGTTCAGGCTTTCCGCCAGAGGTCTGACCCGTTTTTCGAACGCGTCTCCCTGATACGTAAAAGCCAGTTCCGCGCCATGTTCATGCAGAGTTTTGGCGATCCCCCACGCGATTGATTTCTCATTCGCCACGCCCATAATCAGGCCTTTTTTGTTTTGCATCAGCTTTGTCATTTCTTTTCCATTCGTATGTTTTGTGTATTTATTTTTAACACGGAGTCCCGGAAGGACGGAGTGTAAGACGGTTGATACCATCCTTAATTAAAGGCACATTGAAATTGATTAATATACCGATTGGCAAGGATACGGCTTTTAAATAAGCTATTACCTGAGCCTTGTGAATGGGGTGTATTTTTTCAACGGCTTTGAGTTCAATCAGTATTTGATTTGCGACAACCAAATCAAAGCGAAAATAAGACTTCAAAACGATATCTTTATAGGGAATTTGAACTCTTTTTTGACGTTCATATACAAGATTCTTTTTTTCCAGTTCATACGTAAAGGCATCTTCATAATTTACTTCCAGAGATCCAGGGCCAAGTGTTTTATGAACCTGAAACGCACAATCAATTACCCGACCTGAAATATCATTCAGTTCATCGGAAAAATCTTTATACTGTCTCATTTCAGGCATTACGTACTCCGTTTTTTTCCGATCCTCCGTGTATAATTAACATCATTCCTCATATTTACTCATCGCGAGCGTACAGTTTGTGCCACCAAACCCGAAAGAGTTTGAGAGAACCGTCTGATGCTCAATATTTTCCAATAGTTTTGTAGCGATGGGGAATGGTTTGGCCCCCTCATCCAACTCCTCAATATTAATGCTTGGCGCTACAAAGTTATGCTTCATCATTAACAGAGAATAGATTGCTTCCTGTACGCCTGCCGCGCCCAGAGAGTGCCCGGTCATGGATTTTGTCGCGCTGATGTGCGGCAGGTCTTGACCCCTGCCCTCAAACGCATCGCGAATGGCTTCCAGTTCGACAATATCTCCGACGATTGTGCTGGTTCCGTGCGTGTTGATATATGTAACTGGTGTTTTGATGGTTGACATGGCCAGTTTCATGGCGCGCATGCCCCCTTCCCCGGATGGCGCGACCATATCATGTCCGTCTGATGTGGCCCCATAGCCTGTGATTTCTGCGTAGATTTTAGCGCCTCTGGCTTTGGCGTGTTCCAGGTCTTCCAGAACCAGAATACCGCCGCCCCCGGCGATCACAAACCCGTCACGATTGGCGTCATAGGCCCGCGCCGCCCTGGATGGGGTATCGTTATACTTTGAACTCATCGCGCCCATCGCGTCAAACAGGGCGGATAATGTCCAGTGCAGGTCTTCCGCCCCGCCGGCGAACATGACGTCCTGTTTCCCCATCTGAATTTGTTCGGCTGCATTGCCGATACAATGCGCCGACGTGGAACAGGCGGAGGAAATGGAATAATTCACGCCCTTGATCTTAAAGTTTGTCGCCACAGTCGCGGAGCAAGTGGAACTCATACATTTCGGAACGGCAAACGGGCCGATGCGTCGCGGACTTCCCTTTTCCCGAACGGTGTCAGCGGCATCAACCTGCGCCGAAGTTGATGGCCCCCCGGATCCGATAATGATTCCTGTTCGTTCATTTGAAACAGTATGTTCATCCAGCCCGG
>CAKZKV010000129.1 GCA_937124505.1 uncultured Alphaproteobacteria bacterium | reverse complement strand
GCTGCGTAGAAAAAATCCTATTGCTGATTTTGTACCTTTGTTGGGCTAGACCCATGAACACATCAAGCATTGTAAATATCGGAAGCTACCTGACGAGCGCACCATAAGCTTATTTTGCACGGGCAGCTTTTGTTTTGAAGGGAAGAATTCACACACAGTTGAGATATGGCGGACACGGAGGGATTCGAACCCTCGATGGAGCTATTAACCCCATACTCCCTTAGCAGGGGAGCGCCTTCAGCCACTCGGCCACGTATCCGTTCAGGCTCTATATAAACAGTAATATTCTGGTTGTTTCAAGATCAAACTTTGCATAGATCGTAAAATTATTGATTTTGTGTTTCAGGCCCCAGCTCCAGGGTGCGCAGAATAAAATTACTAATCTGTGTATCAGGTTTGAAGATAGCAATATTCATGTCCATGTGAGATAGAGAACTGTCCATTTCTGTTGATACGGCCTGATGGCCCTTCTCTCTTAGTGCTTGGGCAAGATTTGTTCCCTGCTGGACTGCTTCCGGGCGTTTGCCGGTTGCAAAGATTGCAAATGGAGACAATGCAGTTTCCTCTGGTGGAACCTGATGAAAGGGGGATGCGTCTAATAAAACTTCCGGGTCACTGCCAAAGGCATTTTCACGCATTCTTTCAATCATGAAACTACCCCGTCCCTCTGGCAGATTCACAAGATCAAAACTGGCCGTATCAACGGGAACAATGGCTTTGAAAATATTCATCGGCAGGTCTTTTTCTTTCAGAAACCGTGTATTTGTTCCCAGGAGGGCAACCATCTGCGCCCCTGAGGAATGTCCCGTTAAAATCATTTTTGAGCGATCTCCGCCATAAGTATGGATATTCTGATAAATCCATTTAACGGCACTGGCCAGGTCTTCAATATGTGCGGGATGTTTTACATCCGGGCTAAGGCGGTAATTCACGGATACGACAATGGCTCCCTTGTCCGTATAATATACAGATCCTCTGATTGCGTTGTTTTTTTTGTCTCCCAGTTGCCAGCCTCCCCCGTGGACATAAATTAAAACCGGCGCACCATCAGGTCTTTTTTCTGGGCCATATATATCCAGTGTCTGCTTATCAGAATCGCTATTAACCAGATATCTCACATTTTCAAAAAAACTTTGTTTTGCAACAGCGCCTGTAGATATTGTAACAAGAGTCGTCAGAAGAACTCCTGTTATGACAATCATATTGACTCTAAACGACATTTCTCTTGGACCTTTCCACTTTTTATTTCGCTACAATACTACTTCTTTGCTGATAGGAACAGACCAACTAAACTAAGCAGCATGTTTTTGTTTTTCTGCTTCGATAAGTTTGGCTTTGTCTTCTATGAGTTGAACAATGTGGTCGATGATAGATTGATCGCCGGTATGTAGCCTATGTGCCTTGTCTCCCCCCAGATAAATCTGATGAACACCGTTTCCGCCTCCTGTCAAACCGATATCCGTCATCAGAGCTTCCCCAGGGCCGTTGACGACGCAGCCGATAATCGAAACGGTCATTGGTGTCGTAATATGAGATAAACGCCCCTCCAGTTCCTCAACAGTCTTGACCACATCAAATTGCTGGCGGGCGCAAGACGGGCAGGAAATCACATTTACGCCGCGATGACGCAGGCCGAGAGATTTCAGAATATCAAAGCCGACCTTGATCTCTTCCACAGGATCTGCAGACAGGGAAACGCGGATCGTATCCCCTATTCCCGCCCAGAGCAAATTGCCAATCCCTATTGAGGATTTGATTGTGCCTGCACGCAAACCTCCTGCCTCTGTAATGCCAAGGTGCAGCGGGTAATCACAGGCCTCTGCCAGAAGCTGGTAAGCGGCCACAGCCATAAAAACATCCGAGGCCTTGCAGGAAATCTTAAAGTTGAAGAAGTCATTATCTTCGAGAATGCGGATATGATCCAGCGCTGATTCCAGCATAGCATCCGGGCACGGTTCGCCGTACTTTTCGAGTAAATGACGTTCAAGTGACCCGGCATTGACGCCGATACGCATGGAGCAATTATGATCTTTGGCCGCCATGATAACGTCCCGTACGCGTTCCGGAGATCCGATATTTCCCGGATTAATTCGTAAGCAGGCT
>CAKZKV010000128.1 GCA_937124505.1 uncultured Alphaproteobacteria bacterium | reverse complement strand
TCAGGTCAAACCCGGGGTCTGTATCCGTCAGACTGGTAAAGATCTGCAGGGTTGTCCCATGTGACCAGACCGGCATGTTGTATTGCAGGGCGAGGTAACCCAGTTCGTAATCAAACGGGTTGATGCTCTGCGGTGCGAAAACAACCTGTGCCGTCTGGCTTTCATTCAGGTTAAAGTGGTTATTCGCGGTGGCAGCGCCAACAAATTGCAGCGGGCCAAGATATTTACTACCGTTGTTATTGACCCCGATCAGCGCGTCGAAAGGGTCGCGTTCTACAATAATACGCAGGTCAGCGGCACCCGTCACATTCGGAGAAGGACTGAGGACACTGCGTGCGGTTACGCCCGGCAGGTCATTAATTAACAAAAGCTGGCGCTCCAGTTGAGCAATGTTCAACGCGCCGCCGGTTGCGATCTGGCCTGCATATTTACGAACCAGCTCCGTTGCGGCGGTTTCTTCACCTTGCACGACAACGCTGTCCACTGTGCCTTCAACGACTTGCAGGTTGACAATGCCGCTGTCAATGGTTTGCGGAGGTACAATGACCTGCGCCAGCAAGTACCCTTCATTACGGTATTTCAGTTTCAGATCGTTTGCGATGGCATAGACCTGTGCCAGTGTCACAGTTTGCCCGATGTAAGGTGTGTAAAGAGGAGCCAACTGGTCCTGTGTGTAGGCCGTGACGCCGCTGATGTTCAAGCCTGTCAATGTCAGGTTGATCTTGTCAGCGCCGGGAGGGGCCTTTTGTAAATCCACATCTTTAATGCTGATTTCAGGTGAAACAGTTGGCGCAAATGGCGCATCTCTGAGTTGTTCAGAAACACGACCGGGTTCTGCTGTTGATAGTGCGTTTTCCGGAAGAGTCTGGGCCTGTGCGGTAAATGCAAGGGTCGTTACGGAAACGGAAAGCAGAGCAAGTTGTAATCTATTCATGATGAGTACCCTATACCTGTGTTTAAAGAAAAAGAATAAAAATTCCCGAAGTTTCTATACCCTAATTATGTGATTTCATAAGCTCTTACAAGCCCTTTTCCTGCCCGCTCTCCAATAAAATGTTGCAAAAAAACAACAGGCCTTTTGGTAGCCCCTTATTTCTTGCAATACGTAAGAAGAAACTAAAGTAACTTCCTGAGAAAAAGTAAAAAAACCCTTAATTATGTCTTGTATTTTCCAAATAAATCTGTTTTAACGAGGGTAAGTTCACAAAAGTGTATTTATGTGAAACAAAGATTTGGAGGGAAAACCAAATCTGACTTATAGAAATCATTCAAATTTATTTTATGAGGTGGATTATGAACCGCGCATTACCTACAAACAACAGAATTTCCTTGTCCAGAAGAATCCTGATGGCTTCAACCGCTCTTGTTGCTGCGGGAGCGATGACGACAGCTCCGCTAAATGCCAGAGCAGAAAATGCCTGGGTTCTTGATCAGGCAGCAGGCAGCTTTGAGACGGACACATCTGTCAATAACCTGACAAATATTACCCAGCATACAGATCGTGCGTACGGGGTCGGGGATCTGGACATTAAAGAATATCAGACGGTCAACATTCACCAGAATAATAGCGGGTCTCTGTTTGTGGCGCGGGACAACAAAAACGATCCGACGCAAATCCTCGGGGCGTTGAATGCCAACGGGCAGGTGATGGTGCTTGACCGTAACGGGGTGTTCTTCGGTGAAAATTCACGCGTTGACGTTGGCGGGATTATCGCCTCAACCGGCGATGTAGATATCGACGCGATCATGAACGGTGCGAATGTCATGGAATTTGGCAATTTCGGTGACGGTTCGATTGAACTGAAAGGCCAGATTTCAGTTGCGGATGCCGGATTGGCGGCTTTTGTCTCCCCGGTTGTGAAAAACAGCGGCGTGATTAACGCCAAACTGGGTCGTGTTGCATTTGCAGCGGGTGAAAAAGTCACGCTGGATCTTTATGGCGACCAACTGGTGGAAATCGAAGCCGGTGAGGAACTGGAAGACGCTCTGCTGGAAAATGCGGGAACGATTGCCGCGGAAGGCGGTACGGTCGTGATGACGGCACGCGCGGCGAAAGATGCGGTGGATAACGTAATTAACATGAGCGGCGTGATCAATGCCTCTTCTGTCACGCAAAAAGGTGGCAAAATTATTCTGGGCGGCGGAGATCAGGGCGTTGTGAAAGTATCCGGCACGCTGAATGCCTCTGGTACAAAAGGCGGATCAGTTGAAATTGACGGACAAAATACTTACCTGACGGCGGACAGCAAAGTGGACGTCAGCAGCACGGACAAGGAAAACGGACAGGCCGGAGCCGCCGTTTTATGGGGACGTGATAACGCCATTTACGCCGGGGAAATTGATGCCCGCGGCGAGGGCGCGTTTGTTGAAACGTCCGGCGGTAATCTGGGCGTTTATGGTGATGTGAAAATGGGGCTGGGCGGCGAATGGTTGCTTGACCCGACAAATCTGTTGATCGTTGGTGTTTCCAACCTGGATGATAGTGATGTTGATCTGTCAGGTATTTTTGCACCAGAAGACGATTTAGGAAGTGACGATAGTAATGACGGTCTGGGTAATGAAGATTCTATCTTCTGGCTTTATGATGGTCTGATCAATGCCGCTCTTGATTCCGGTGCGAACGTAACGGTTCAAACAGGTGAAGAAGGCACAAATGCGGGTAACATCCTTGTTCGTGATGATGCGGCTGTTCTGAAATCAGCCGGTGCGGAATCCACATTTACGATGGAGGCACATAATAATATTACTGTTGACGGCACAATTGGTGCCACAGGCGCGGCTGTCCTGAATGTTATTATGACAGCAGACTTTGATAACGGCGCTGTTAATAGCGGCGGCAGTATTTATATCAACAATGCTGTTGAAACAAATGGTGGTGATTTTACAGCTACGGCACCAGATGCTTTTGGAATTGCAGATGGTGGTTACATTGATGCAACAGGTTCTGGCGGAAACATCCTTATTGATCAGGGTGGCATGTTCTCCAGCGTCAATGCCGATACATTGATCACAGCGGATACGGGAACTATTACTGTTAACCAGAATGGCGGAACAGCCTCTGGTGCCTCTATCCAGAACGCGATTGACGCCATTGAAAATACAGGTACAGGCACTAATACAATTAATGCCAGTGCCGGGACCTATGAAGAATCAGTTGAAGTTTATGAAGATAACTTCGTTCTGAACGGTGCCAATGCCGGTATTCACGGGGCGGATGATGCCCGCGGCGCGGAAACAATCGTTGATCCGAACTCTCCGGGATTCCATGTCACAGGAAACGTCGTGACGATTGACGGATTTGAGATTACTGGTGGCGACACTGGTGTTCTCGTCGATGGGGCCGATTATGTTACATTGGCCAATAACGCGATCCATGATATCAACGGTGATGGCATTCATGTTGACGACAGTGATAACTTCACAGCGCAAGGCAACAAAATCACAAATACAACCTCCACAGCCGATGATATCGGCTCCGGGATTCAGGTTCTGAACAGCACGCACGTGCAAATTGGCGGCCTTGGTGCTGATGAAGGAAACGTCATCGACGACACCGATTGGGACGGTATCCGCGTTGAGAATGTCTCTGATGTCATGATCGCAGGAAATGATATCGATGATGTCAAGCGGACGGGTATTTACGGTCGCGATACGACAGGCCTGACAATTGAAGGTAACGACATTGATAACGTTGGACACAGAGGTATTAATGTATGGCGTGTCAGCAATCTGAGAATTCTTGACAATCATGTTGATACAACAGGTATGGACGGCATCATTGCCCGTGAGATAAAATCCGGTCTGCTGATTGATGGAAACTTCGTCGGAACAGATGGCGGTGCCATTGCTGAAGACGGTATTCAGATTACCTCTTCTCCGGGTGGTGTGGTTAGCGATAATGTTGTGAACGATACGACAGCCAACGGCATTTATATCAGTGGATCAGACGCGGCGCAGGTCACAGGCAATACGGTGACCAACGCGGCAGCCAATGGTATTTATGTGGAAGTCGGCTCTGATACGGTTGTCGAAGCCAATAAAATCGAAGACGTCGGTGAAAACGGCATCTTCCTGAATGACGAAACCGAAGGTGAAGAAGGTTTCGATATTCGTGATAACATCATCACAAATGCGGCCTATGACGGTATTAAAGTCCGTGACTTCCATGCGGGCTGGATTGCCGGGAACATGATCGGTTTTGAACCGGGTAAAGGTGAACTGATCCCAACCTTTACAGGCTCCGGCGATGACGGCATTGATGTCAAGAACGGTGAGTTTATCTCAATCTATGACAATAGTATTTTAGGGGCCGGGTTCTATCTGGACGGCGCAAACGCCAGCTGGAGCGGGGCCGACGGCATCCGTGTGAAAAATGTCGGCGGAATTGACGTCCTACCGCCCTTGCCTGCAAAGGGAGAAGCAGAAGGTTTCGGATACGGCATTGCCGATGCGGACACGCAAATCTTCGGCAACACCATCGCTTTTACTCTTGATGACGGGATTGAAGTTGAAAACGGCAGCCGCGTTCATATCGAAGGCAACATTGCCGGTCATATCGGTTATAACGAATGGAATGCGGACGGTATCCGCGTGACGAATTCCGACCATACGGTCATCAAATATAACGGCGTTGCTGATGTTCTGGATGATGGTATCCGCGTGGATGGCGGCTTCTATGCCGGGGTCTTTGGCAACCACGTCCTGCGCGTTGGCGATGAAGGCATTGAGGTTTCCAACGTCCGTTACAGTGATGCAATGCCGGTGAATGCGCCGTTTGCCGATATTGATTATCCGACAACCGGCTATCCGG
>CAKZKV010000127.1 GCA_937124505.1 uncultured Alphaproteobacteria bacterium | reverse complement strand
TAATCCGCTCACCAGGATAAAACTTTTCTAATCGAAAAATTATCATTGAAGCTAAAACAAAGGGATAGCTGCGCCCGTGATATGAATTTCATGGATATGTCTTCTTATAATTTCGTGAGGCGATGCTCTTCTTATACTGATTTATCCCCACCTTTTTGGTCGTTCCCAATTTTCTAACAAATTACTATCATATTAATTGATATATCCCATTATTTACTAGGGGCCAGCAACTCATGAATAATCCGTAAGGATTCACCTCCCCCTAGAAAAAAGCGGGTGGAAACAAGCGATATTTTGAAGACAACATAAACAGAGTGTAGTATAAGGGCCTTATGGCAAACAAATTCACTCCAGAGGATTTGAATCAAATATCCGAAGCATCGCTTGAGAAACTCGGCAATAGCGAGGTTGTCAATCTTACTCTTCGGCTCCGGGATTTTGCCATTGACCTATATGAGCGGTTGAACCTCGATTCAACCAACAGCTCTAAACCGCCCTCATCAGACAGCCCATACACCAGGAACAAACCGGAATCTGAAGAAGATTGTGATCCTGAGAAGTGTGCGGATCAAGAGGACATTGAACATCCGGAGAGTTCTGAACCCGCAAATGAGTTTGATGACGAAGAAAAAGCATCGGAAAACCAACCCGCCCCCTCCTCTGATTCCGATAAAAATCCAAAGCGCAATCCCGGACGCCAGCCCGGTTCCACAGGATTCGGCCGGGAAGGCAAACCGGAAAATTACGACCTTGAACATCATAACCCCAAACAGTGTGTGATCTGCGGCAAGGCTCTTGATGAAGCGGCACAGCCATATATGGGGCTTTATACGTACGAACTTGAAAGATATTTGGACGGCATCCGGATTGTCTGCACTCTTCATTATTATTATTCCGCCGTTTGCGCTTGTGGTCACGAAAATATTGAAAAGCCCGGCGAGGGTTTTATCTCCGAACTCGAAGGGCGGAAGCGAAATGTCAGGCTGACGGAGCATACGCTTGTGGGACCTATGCTTGCCACATTTATAGCCGCATTGAGCCGCCGCTACGGCATGTCGCGCAAAAAAATTAAAGAATACCTCCTTACCTGGCTGAATTTCAGTATCTCAACCGGCCTCATCTGCAAAACCATTCGGGAAGCCGGCATTGCCTGTTATCCCGTTGTAGAGGAACTGATTGATGATCTGCAGAAAGAGGATAAGGTTCACCTTGATGAGACCCCCTGGTATCAGAAAGGCGTCTTTTGCTGGCTCTGGGTCGCCATAAGTAAAGGCACGGCTGTTTATCATATCGGCACCCGGAAAAAAACGGAGCTTCTTTATCTGATAACCGCCGCATTCATGGGCTGGTTGATTACGGACGGCTACGGGGCTTATCGCAGCCACCTCAAAAGACAGCGGTGTCTGGCCCATTTAATCAGAAAGGCCGTGGCGCTGACCGGAGCGGTCAACGAGGAGGCTCAAAAACGTGGAGAATGGTTGCTCCGCGAAATGAGGGGGCTCATCGAAGCGATGGCCCAAGGCGAGGATGGCAAGAAAGAATGCAGGCCCATCCTCGCCAGACTGAAAAGAGCCTGCAATCTGGGATCCATATCAGATCATCCCAAATTGAAGTCTCTTGCAAACGAGATTTTGAACGACTGGGATGCAGTGGTGGCGTTCGTCAAAAATCCCGGGTTGCCGGCAACCAACAATGAAGCGGAGCGAGCGCTGCGTTGGGCGGTAATTTATCGCAAAATTACCTTCGGGACACGCTCAACCGAAGGAAGCCGTGCGTTAGCCGCACAGTTAAGCGTCATGGAAACATGCCGATTGAGAAACGTCGATCCTTGGGATTATATTGCCCAGGCGATCGCCTGTGGGCGCAAAGGATTGC
>CAKZKV010000126.1 GCA_937124505.1 uncultured Alphaproteobacteria bacterium | reverse complement strand
AGAGGATAAAGGGAATTTTGTCGCGGCTGTGCTGCCTGCCGGATACCGCGCTGTTGCGATCAGCGTGAAGGCTGAAAATATGGTCGGCGGTTTTATTACGCCGGGTGATTTCGTTGATGTGATCCTGACATACCGTATCAAATTTGACGACAATGACGATCCCGTTGCCAAAATGGTGATTGACCAGAATATTGATGAACATGCAACGGAAACGATTCTGCAGAATATCAAAGTATTGGCGATTGACCAGACATCCAAAAATGACGATGCCAAGATCAAGGTCGGGAAAACCGTCACTTTGCAGGTTGATGAAGTTGGTGCGGAGAAACTGGCGCTGGCCAATGAAATGGGGCCTCTGACTTTGGCATTGCGGGGGATTGGTGATGATCAGATCTCAAATGAGAAACGTCAGGTCGCAACCGATATCCGCATGACAAAGATTACCGAACAATTATGGGACGAATACAGAAAAGCCAGAGGTGGGGATGAGGAATCTGGCAGCACAAGTACACATATGCCTGTTCCGTCTTCCACAGTTAAAATCTATAACGGCGCAGAAGTGCAAAGCACGCAGGCCAGATGAAGAATGATGAAGGTGAAGCACAATGACATATTCTAAACGTAACATTAACTGGTTTCTCTCTTTGCAGTTTATATGGTTTTTCTTCTTGCTGATGGCGGCGTTCAATATTGCCTATGCCTCCAAGGTTAATCTGCGTGATTTGCCGGAATTTGCAGAAGAAAAAGAACAGATTATTGACGTGACCATTGGCAAGGGAAAGGTTTTTCCGCTTCCTGCAGGGGTCTCCGATGTGATGATCGCCAATACCAGTATTGCGGAAGTGACTCCGCTACAATCCGGTAACCTGTATATTGCCGGTATCAGTGCAGGCGATACGAACATTATTATTATTGATACGCTCGGGAATGTGATTTCCCAGCATGAAATTCATGTCAGGTATGACACAATGGCGATTCAGAACCTTGTAGAGCGCTTGTTCCCGGATGAAGATGTGAAGGTCGATGCCATTCACGACCAGATTATCCTGACCGGACATGTGTCCTCACCGGAGCGCGCCTCTAAAATTGCTAACCTTGTCGGGCATTATGTTAGTGATCTGCAGGACGAAGCAGATGCTACGATTGATGAACTGGTGTCCAACCTGATGTCGGTCGGCGGCACACAGCAGGTCATGCTGCGGGTTAAAATTGCAGAGGTGTCCCGGTCTATCCTGAAAGAGTTCGGTGTGGAGACATCTGTAAATGATCCCGATACGATTTCAACAAATGTTTTCGGTCGTGACCCGGCCAGCAGTCTGGCAGATGGAACAGACTCACTGTCCAGTATTATCAACTCGGCCAGAACCGGCCTGACGCAGGACCCGTTTGCTAACTTCAGTATCACAGGGGATACGGGCATTAGCGGGATCGGCTTTTTTAACGTGTTCCTGAACATGCTGGAGCAGGACAATATGGCCAATATTCTGGCTGAGCCGAACCTGACGGCGATCTCAGGAGAAGAAGCAGGGTTTCTGGCAGGGGGAGAATATCCCGTTCCCGTTGGACGCGACAGAAATGGAAATGTGATTATTGAATTCCGTCCCTTCGGTGTGTCCCTGAACTTCCGCCCGAAGGTCCTGTCCGATGACCGCATCAGCCTGCAATTGAATACGGAAGTGTCGGCGCTGGACTTTGAAAGTTCTGTGACGCTGGCGGAAATTAACGTTCCCGGTTTGGATATCCGCCGGGCCGAGACAACGGTTGAATTGCCAAGCGGCGGAACGCTGATGATCGGTGGCTTGCTTCAGTCTGAAAATGTGAAAGGACTCAGCGGGTTGCCGGGCGTCATGAATACCCCTGTGATTGGTGACCTGATTAAATCAGACAGCTTCCAGAGAGCCGAGACGGAACTGGTCGTGATGGTCACGGCTTATATGGTTGAACCGTATAAGGATGAAAAGCAGGCCGTTCCGGTAGACAAGAAAGAAAAACATAATTTTCTGGCACGTTCCTTTGCCGCAAATATCAGAAAAACTTACGGGGATGAGGCCAAGTCTGTCCTGATCAATGAAAAAGACAGAATTGGATACCTGATCTACTAAAAATAAAAGGAAAAAATGATGAAATATCAATGGCTTTTACTCGGTTCTTGCGTTCTGTGTCTGGGGATGGCCAGCGGCTGTTCTCAGGATCAGGAGGGGAATATTCCGCCGACCCTGACGCGTGTGGAAGTCCATAAAGACCAGCAGAGCGAGCTTTATACGTCACATGATCTGACACAGGCCAGGCTGGAGCAGATTGCGGTGGATTATCGGGAAAACGGGGATGGGGGCCCTTTAAACGTGATGGTGCAGTATGATCCGTCTTCTCCGCAAAATACCGCCATGAACGCAACAAACCACGCCACACTCATTGCCAAAGGCTTGCGCAAAGCAGGCGTGGCGGAGGTTCAGACGTAAATTATGCCGATTTTGGATGTGGGGCATCACTCCAAGACCTTGATCAGTTACAACAGATACTCAGCGCATGCGCCGGAGGAATGTGAGACCCTGATGCCCGGTCTGGATACGACAACTGACTGGAAAGCCAATAAAAAATATACCTATGGCTGCTCCGTTGAGAGCCAGATTGCCAAGCAGATTGCCAAACCGTCCGATTTGTTGGGGCGTGATGGCTTTGAGACTCCCGCTGATGGACGCCGTGCAGGCAATATCATTGAATTGCACAGAACCGGTACGCCAAACGAACCTCTGGAAGGTGAAAGCGCCACGGAAGATTGATCTATCAAAAATGTAAAGGCAGCCTTTTAAGGCTGCCTGAACTTTTCCAAAAAAGAAATGTTTCGTAGATTATTGCTCGTAAATGGGTATGATAACTGTACAAAGATCTTCTGGATTAGGAGGAATAAGTGCGTCAATCTCTGCTTGGGAGAACGCTCCCTTAAGCACGGATGAGAAAATGTCGTTCACTTCATCGCAAGGGCCGATAACGCCTGCTCCAATAAGTTCGTATTGATCTTCTGTGTCTAGAGGTTGGTTTGGTTGTACTAGCTCGTCTGCGTTAGCGGGCAGTACGGATGTTGCAAATGCTGTGAGCAAAGCAAGTGTTGGAAGATTTGGTTTCATTTTAAGATTTCCCTTTATTGACTATTACCAATATCTTTTTTTCCATAGTCTGAATATGGTTGCAAGCAAAAAATAAATGAAATTTCAAAAAAATAGTATGAAGTCAAATACTGAAATCTTGTGGTAAAATAACACTTATTTAATCACTTTTAGGCATGATAAACTTATATAAGTCTGAAAAAGACGCACAAATAATTAGTCACGCTCATTCGAGGATCAATAAGGAACGAAATAGAAGATATGTCGGACACATCGGTTTTACTACCGTCATCATCAGTAACTGTTTTCTCGACCGAAGAAAACTCGCGGCAGGTATCCAGTGGCCTGGCTGAAGACTGGCGCTATGCGCGTGTGAAAATCGAAACCGTTAATGGCGGCGTCGATGATGCTATTTTATATTACGCTTCTTACGAGTCACCTGATTTGCTGGTTATCCAGACAGATGTGATTGATGAAGGCTTCACGGAAAAATTAGGTGAGTTGGCGGGAAATTGTTCAGAAGGAACGGACGCCATTATTATAGGCCCGGATAACGACGTTCAGTTATACCGGAAACTGATCTCGATGGGGGTCAGCGACTATATTGTCCGCCCGATTGAAGCGGCTGTTTTCTCGGAAGTAATTGCCAAGACATTAATTAACAAGCTGGGCGTATCCGGGAGCCGTCTGATCGTCACGCTTGGCAGCAAAGGCGGCGTTGGCGTGTCAACGATGACGCAAGCACTTGCCCTTGGCTTGTCTGAACTATATCAGCAGAAAACGCTGGTGATGGATGCCGCCGGGGGATGGTCGCCCAATACGATTGGTCTGGGGCTGGAACCTTCGACAACGCTGAAAGAAGCTGTCAAGGCGGCTATGAAAGATGATCAGGCCGGTCTGAACCGCATGATTTTAAAGGTAAATGATAAGCTGAGTATTCTGGCAAGCGGTGGAGATGTGATGCTGGAGGAGGGGATTGACCGGGAAGGTCTGGAAAAATTGCTGAATATGGCGATGACGTCCTATCCGGTTGTGATTTTTGATGCCTCCAGCACAACGGCAGAGCTGAAAAAAGCGGCGCTGATGATGGCACACAAGGTGTTGTTGTTTTCCACGTCCGGTCTGTTTTCTTTGCGCATGGCACGTAGCCTGATGGGGGAAATCAAGGATATCCGCGAGATTAAAGATGAAGGGGGAAATAAGGATATCCTTTCGTTTCTTCTCAATCAAAAAGGGCTACAGGGCAAAAAAGAACTCGGCGTTAAAGAGATTGAAGAAATGATGGATCATAAGGTTGCCGGAGTTATGGATTTTATGCCTGAGTTCTTTGCAACCATGAGAGCAGAAGGGAAAAAAATTACCAGTGAAGCAGACGGCGTAAAAATAGTGGACACTCTGATCAAATCACTGGGGAGCGCTGTTCCGGGACTAACAGGCAAAGCGGCATCTGAAAAAACAACGGCAGACAGTTCTATTGGCGGCATTGGGGGCATCCTGAAAAAACTAACAGGAAAGCCATAGGAGGTCACATGTTTGGTAAAAAGCAGGCAGGAGACAGCAGGGTCGGCGATACCGCGCCAAAAAAGAAAGAAGCGCCCAAAGCCAAGCCAGAAGGTATCAAAAAGGAAGGGGCCGCACTGCCGCCGCCCTTGGCTGAGAAAGCATCTGAGCCAAAAGAAGCGGTTTCTCTCCCGGCTCAAGGTACGGAAGCACCCGCTACCTCACAGGAAAACGTAGAAAATGCTGCAGCTCCCGGCCCTTCCGGCAGCAAAAAGGGCACAAAAACCTTTGAAGATGACCAGTTAGAGGTTCATCAGGAAACAGATGAAGAGAAAAGCCCGGAAGAGTCCATGACCGATCTGCGGCTGGAGCGTTCCCGCAATCGTATCTGGTCGGACTTACGGGACGGGATTGATCTGAAAGCGCTGGCGCGCATGGATGCCAAGGCGGCGCGGGACGAGGTGCAGTCAGCCGTTGAAGAAATTGCCCGGTTCAGAAATCTGGACTTAACGCCGACAGAACTGCAAAGCATTGCCAAGGAATGTGCCGATGACATGCTGGGCTTCGGGCCTCTGGAAATTCTTCTGGAGGAAGACGGGATCGCCGATATCATGATTAACGGCCCGGACATTGTCTATGCCGAACGAAAAGGGAAAATCGACAGAACAGAGGTTAAATTCCGTGATGACCAGCATTTGCTGACGATTTGCCAGCGGATTGTCGGGGCGATTGGCCGCCGTGTGGATGAAAGCTCGCCGATTTGTGATGCGCGTTTGCCGGATGGTTCGCGTGTGAATGTTATTATTCCGCCGCTGGCCATTGACGGCGCGGCGATGACCATTCGTAAATTCCAGAAAGACAAGCTGACTCTTGAAAAGCTGGTTGACTTTGGGTCAATGACTCCCTCCTGCGCCAAACTGATTATGGCGATTGGCCGGTGCCGTGTAAATGTCCTTGTGTCTGGCGGGACGGGTTCCGGGAAAACGACGATGCTGAACTGTCTGACAAAATATATCGACAGCGGCGAGCGGATTGTGACCTGTGAGGACGCGGCGGAACTGCAATTGCAACAGCCGCACGTTGTGCGTCTGGAAACGCGACCGCCGAATCTGGAAGGGGTCGGGGAAGTCACTATGCGCGATCTGGTGAAAAACTGCCTGCGGATGCGCCCCGAACGCATTATCGTGGGGGAGGTGCGGGGGCCGGAAGCCTTCGACCTGCTACAGGCGATGAATACGGGGCACGATGGGTCCATGGGAACCGTCCACGCCAACAACCCGCGTGAGGCCCTCTCCCGTATGGAAAACATGATTGCCATGGGCGGCTTGAACCTGCCGCAAAAAGCGGTACGGGAGCAGATTGCCGGGGCGGTGCAGGTGATTATTCAGGTGCAGCGCTTGCGCGATGGTTCCCGGAAAACAACTCATGTGACGGAAATTACCGGCATGGAAGGGGACGTTGTGACCATGCAGGATTTATTTGTGCTGGATATTGAAGGTGAAGACGAAGACGGCAAGCTGATTACCAAACAGCGCTCGACCGGCCTGCGTCCAAAATTCTTTGATCAGGCGCGCCAGTTCGGCGTGGCCGACATGGTGCTTGACGCCATGGAAGAGGCGTATGGGTAATTAATGTGTAAATACAGATAAATAAATCAGGCGGCGGCAGTTCCCATACCTGGGCCACCCATCCCGGAACCTGAACTTTGTTGTTCAAATTTGGGATCATTGGCGGCCAGACCCATCGCGGATTCATGGATTTTAACCATATCCTGCTGAATTTGGGTCATTCTGTGTTTATGTTCCCTTTGTGCCTCTTTGGCATCGTTGCCTCTTGCAAAAGTCTGGCCATTTAATAAAAGTCCGCCCCCGCCGCCAAGCATGGCGGCAGTAAGCGTGGCTGCTCCACCTGTTATAAAAAGATCTGCAACCATGGCCAACGCAGCGCCGCTGGTAAACGAACTTTTTAAATCATCAACGACCTCTGCCCGGATACGGTGTTTTGTGTCTATATCTGCACCACGATGTTTCCATTCTTCATGCAGTGCTCCATGACTTTTGTACAGAGCGTCCAGTCTTTGCTGATGAGTCGGGCCTGCATTCATGCGATGTTGCTCACGCTCTCTTTCCAGCTCTTCGATTCTTGCATTCAATTCCTCGATTGTTTGTCTTAACGGATCATCTGTATTTCCGTCTGCCGCCCCGGGCGTACTTTGATGTTCGGTGTGATGATCATCATAGGCTCCCCGTTCAGTCCATGCGTTGCTGTTGGCGCTATTTCCGCGCTCACGTCCTTCGCCTCTATTTCTCTGATGTGTATTGGAGTCTTGCTGACCTCTTTCACGTTGTCTTGCGCGCGCGTTACGATAAAACTCATGATTTCTTAATATTTCTTCTTCGCGGGCGCGGTCGCGGCGGATTTTTTCTTCATCGACAATCAAATTCGCAACAACCGGTAACGTCGTTGCTTCTCTCCAGGCGTTTTGGGATGTGGCTTCACGGTTTAAGTTATCCTCATAGGATGCATACTGAACATCTTCAAACGTCAGAATCGCATTGCCATTGGTGGAAGCTGCTTCATGTATGGTTTTTACGCCTGATCCATTATCCTGAAACATTGTTGTGCCAAAGCGCGCAGAAATGCTTGCTCCTATTTCTGGTGGTTGGTTTCCCTCAAGGTTTTTAAACGCCACTTCTCTGGTTTCGCCAGAATCCATTTGAACGATCGCGAACACATATGTTCCCGGTACATCTGCGTCAATCCCGTCTAACGCTTCTCCGCTTGTGTCGTCTATGTGGGCAGCGCCCGTGTAAGACAAAACCGTTGCTGTTACTCTTGGCTCTTTCTCACCTGCAGCAAACGAAGCACCATCAAATGCCATAATAACCTCTATTATTAGTTTTCTCTACATTACATAACGGTTGGCGAAAAGTCAAATTTTTTTTTAAGGTTATGATAGTTTTCACGGCGCTGGTTCATGGATGGTGCAAATAAAAGATAGATTTCCATAATTACTTAAGCCCTTTTTCACCTTATTCTGCTACTTTAGAATAAGATAAAAATATAAATAAATTCAGGCGCATGTCTCCAGTTATTGTTATCAGTATCGCGGTTATTCTTGTTCTGGCGTTCGTCGGGTTTGCCTACTTGTTTTTAAAAAACAGTTCACCGGAAGCAGACCGGGCGCGGCAGATTATTACAGGTGAAAAAACGTCCAAAAAGCACGATAAAGTAAGTTTGGCCGACAAACGTCGCGCTGAAATCGCTAAAAAACTGCGGGATGATGACGAAGACGGCCTGAAAAAGAAGAAAAAAAACACGTTGCGTTACCGCTTGCAGCAAACAGGATTTGATATCTCTGTTCAGCAGTTTTTCATCTATTCAACGGTCTTGTGCGCCGTTTCTACGATATTGGCGTTCCTTTTTAAACTGTCTATGATCCTGGTTATTTTGATTGCGGTTATCAGTTTCTTTGGTGTGCCGCGTCTGGTGATCGGGCGGTTGGCGGCCCGTCGTCAAAAGAAATTTCTGGAAGAATTTGCCGATGCTTTGGAGGCGATGACGCGTCTTCTGAAAAGCGGGATGCCGGTCGCGGAGGCCATTGCCATGGTCGCACGGGAATATACCGGGCCGATCGGGGAAGAAATGACCCGTATTTATGATAGTCAACGGATCGGTGTGCCCCTGCATGAAGCAGCGCTGGAAGCCGCAGAACGTATGCCATTGCCGGAGATGAAGATGTTTGCGACAGGGCTGGCCATTCAGGCGCAAACCGGGTCAAGCCTCTCTGAAATCCTGATGAATCTGGCGGACGTGATCCGGGCGCGTTACAAGCTGGCGCGTAAAGTGAAGGCGCTTTCTTCAGAAGCAAAAGCTTCCGCCGGGATTATTGGCGCGTTGCCGCTTGTGGTCGGGGGCGGGATGTATTTCCTCAAGCCGGAGCATGTGATGGTTCTGGTTGAAGAGCCGATGGGGAAGGTCATGCTGGCCGGGGCCGTTGTGTGGATGTCTTTTGGTATTTTGTCCATGAAACTGATGATTAATTTTAAGGTTTAGAGGATACTTGAATGCTTGAGTTTTTTGGAATCAGTAACGACGCTTTAGTGATCTTTATCAGTTCTCTTCTGGCGGCGGCATCCTTTATGGCATTTGCATCAATGTTCCTGACTAAGGAAGAAAAAAAGGAGCGGTATAAAGATATCGTCCAGAAACGTCGGCGCGCTCTGTATGAAGATGCCAAGGCAGGCCGTGATCGCAATATTATTAGTAAGGAGAAAGGACCGTCTGCCCGTGAAAATATGGCGATGCTATATAAAATGCAGGACATGCTGGGGACGCAGGGTGAAAAGCTGCGTGACAAAATGTTACAGGCGGGGGATCGGGACCCCAAGGCACCGATTAACTTTATGGTTGCCCGTGTGGCGTTGCCGGTATTTTTTCTTGTGTTGTCCCTGATTGTTTTCTCGTCTTTGCCGGAGGAACGTCAATTCTCAAAACTAATACAACTGAGCGTTTATTTTGGCGGGTTTGCTTTTGGCTTTTTCCTGCCGAATATTATCATTAAAAACCAGATTCAAAAGCGTCAGCAGGATATGGAGCTGTCTTTTCCAGACGCTTTGGACATGATGCTGATTTGTGTGCAGGGCGGGATCGGTCTGGAGCAGACGATTGACCGTATTTCAAACGAGATTATTGAACAATCGCCGACTTTGGCCGAAGAGATGGGGATTCTGTGTGCTGAAATGAGCATGTTGAATGACCGGCG
>CAKZKV010000125.1 GCA_937124505.1 uncultured Alphaproteobacteria bacterium | reverse complement strand
CCATCCCGCCCATTTTGGACATCTGGCGCAGTTGTGCGAGCAGGTCGTTATAATCAAACTGGCCCTTTTTGAACTTGGCGGCCATTTTTTCCGCTTCTTCACGGTCAACGGTTTCAGAGGCCTTTTCAACCAGAGAGACAATATCGCCCATGCCGAGGATGCGGCTGACGATCCGGTCGGGGTGAAACGGCTCAATCGCGTCCCATTTTTCCCCGGTTCCCAGCAGCTTGATCGGCTTGCCGGTCACGGCCTTCATGGACATTGCCGCACCGCCGCGTGCATCCCCGTCAATCCGGGTCAGCATGGAGCCGGTAATGCCAACTTTTTCATTGAAAATCTGCGCCGTATTGACCGCGTCCTGACCTGTCATGGCATCGACAACCAGAAGTGTTTCAACGGGTCTGGTCGCGTCACGGATCGCCACGACTTCGTTCATTAAAGCTTCATCAATGGACAGGCGGCCCGCCGTATCCAGCATGACCACGTCATATCCGCCCTTCCGTCCTTCGTCCATCGCGCGCCCCGCAATCTCAACCGGGGACTGGCCGGGAATGATCTCCAGCGTCGCAATACCCGTCTGCTCACCCAGAGTTTTTAATTGCTCCTGCGCCGCAGGGCGGGCAACGTCGAGAGAGGCCATCAGGACTTTTTTGCGCTGTTTCTCAGTCAAAAATCTGGCGATTTTGGCCGTCGAGGTCGTTTTCCCGGAACCTTGCAGGCCGACCATCAGATAGGCAGAGGGAGAGGGGCCGAATTGCAGTTCTGCCGCTTCATCGCCCAGCATTTCGATCATGGCGTCATTGACGATCTTGACGACCTGCTGATCGGCGCGGACGTTTTTGATGGTGGTTGCGCCAATGGCTTCTTCTTTGATCTTTTCAATGAATTCTTTAACAACCGGCAGGGCGACGTCGGCCTCCAGAAGCGCCACGCGGATTTCTCGCGCCGCGAGTTCCACGTCTTTTTCAGTGAGGGCCTTGCCGCGCAGCCCGCCGAAAATACCGCCTAATTTTTCGCTCAAAGATTCAAACATAATAATTCCAAAACAGTTTTGCCGCGCGGGGTGATCTTAGTCACTGCGAGCGGGGTATCCTTGGACACGGTTTTCACGCCAATGTCGATTAATTTATTGTGTTTATGCGGGATCAGGCACGGTTTGTCAATTTATTTTTGACCACCAAGGCACGAAGACACCAATAAAAAATTTCACGCAAATGTCACCAAGAAGTTGCCATGAGCGCTATGTTATAAAACATCACAAAAATCTTTGCGACCTTTGCGCCTTCATGGCGAACATGGCGTGAACGATTTAAAATGCCTGTTATGCTTATTCGGTTATCTCCCCCCAGTTGGTTGCGAGGTGCTGGAGGGAAAAAGCCTCGGTCATGTCATACAGGTCAACAGGCTTATCCAGCGCCTGCCCGGCATCACGGCCAAAGGGCGCGGCGATCAGGTCGATGCGGCTGTTGCGCGGCACATAAGCCAGAGAGCCGATGGGCAGGGAGAGTTTAATGCCGTGGTGCAGGTTGGTATTGCCGCCGTAAATATCCAGATCCGTCATGTCGGTCAGGGTCACAAATCCCTCCAGTTCTGCACCGTTTTTGAACCTGTGTGCAATGCCAAGTGACCCGCCGAAATCTTCCGCCAGATATCTTCCAAGCCTTGCATTGATAGTGGTTTCCGGAGAGTTTGGAAGTTTGTAATAAACATTGAGATGACCCGTCAGCAGGCTGTCGATGGTGAGGCCTTGATTAAGTGCCGTGTAAGGATCACGCTTGAGCACCTGCCATGCCTCCACGCCGATGGCCCAGTTTTTGGCAAACGGACGATAAAGAAGTTCGCCGCCCAGCCCGGCATATTGTTCCTCCAGATAGCCGCCGGTGATGTTCAGGTGCAAATCCGGCTTAATGGTTTTCAGGTAGGAGAGATAAAAACGATCCAGGGAAATCCTGCGGTTAGCAAAGGCGTCTATGTCGCTGCGCACTGGCAAGACAGAAAGCGGGCGTAATGTATTGAGTTGATCGAGATTATTCGTCAGATCAAAGCGCAAAGCGGCCCCGGTCGCCAGTGCGCCGATCAACTCGCGTTGTTCTTCGATGATCAGGCTGGTACGGGTTAGAATACCGTGATCTTCCTCCGAGAGGCTAAGATGTTCTTCCAGAATAATTTTGTCTGGCCATAGCCCTGTTTTATTCAGGCCGCGAAAAGGCGTTTTTTTCAAAGAACGGTCAAATTCCGTGCTTTGCCAGATTTCCTCTGCGCTGCCTTGATGATAGGCGAGTGCTTGTTCAATATCGCGGCGGATGAGGCGAATGCTCGGCCCCTGTAATCTGGCAAATTGCGGGGTGATCTCAAATGATCCGATGTTGGCGGGAGCATTGCGCGCCATATAGCGGACAGCGCGACCAAGTTGGGCGGGGGTGGATTCAAAATTTTCAAGAGACAGGGTAATGGACAGGTCGTTTTCTGTTTCGCGGATCATGTGCAGGCGGCGGCCATCGGCTCCGGCATCTTGTGTAATGGCCTCTATCTTTCCGTTTTCTGGACGGTGCGTCAGAACAGGGAGCAGAGGATCAGCCTTGGCAGCCCGCAGCGGCCAGTCAGGAATAGAGGGAGAGAATGTCAAGCGCCCCATGATTTTATCGGTTCCCAGCACACCGACGGCTGCGCTTACATCATCGCGAGGCTGGTATTGCAAACCAATGCTCCAGGGAGCCGGCGCGTCATAATTGGAAGCGGCTTGCTCTGCACGGTAACGGTCACTGTTCCAGTCGGTGGTGAGCGTCAGGCCGTGAACTGGCAACTCATATGACAATCCGCCGAAAAGCCCGACATGTTCACCTGTGAACCAGTCGGAGGGATCATTGGCAATGTCTCCATCTATGGCACGGTCTTTGTCAAAATGGGAGATGATACGCAGCGGATTTTTGAAATGTTTAGCGCCTGCAAAACGTCCCCAGCCCACTCCGCCGGTCAGATCAAATTTGTGAAAACGTTTGGAAAAGGACAGGTATTCCCCGGCCATGCGCTTATGACCAAAGGCAGATTGCAAGCCAAGCGCAATTTGCGGTCGCCCTGCTGTTTCGGGAAGCAGTTTGATTTTTGTGTCAACGCCCGGATACAGGGCCTCGGCCTTGTCAAACGGGTTGTCGGCCTCTGCGCTTTGGCGCAGTGCTACGTAAAAATTGTCAGTCAGTTGAAAACCTAAAGCCCCCTGCGCGTAAGGATCACCATAAGCAAGTGTCAGGTTGGCGGTACCTTTATCATCAAAACGGGCGTCAGGGACGGTGTTTAGCCCGCGCATGCCGTAAAAATTGCGGGTCTCCGCCTCTGCCAGAAGCGGTGCAGTCAACAAAGCCGTTGTCAGAAGGGTGAGTCGGAAAAACATACTCCTGTGATTTTACAGGAAACAAGCGTGCAAAAAATGGGTTTATTGAGCGGAAATCTTAGCCGATTCTGTTTGCGGTATAGCGGATACCCGGCCTGAAAAAATATCACTCAGCTTTTTCATATCGTGATATTTGAGGTCTCTGGCATTTTTTCTATGAATATCTCGATTGACGAAATCTTCGGCATAATGATAGGCAATGGCCAGATTGGCGTTGATGATGGGGTTCTGCGGGTCTAACTGGTAGGCTCTTTTTCCGAAAAAGACAGCTTTTTCAACTTCACCGCTGGCCAGAGCAACGGTGAGAATGCTATTCAAAGCATGGGGATCGTCAGGATTGAGGTCGAGAACTTTCTGGTAATGTTCCAGAGACTTTTGGGCTTCTCCGCTTTTTCTATAATATGATCCCAAGGCGATTTGAAGTTCTGGAGATTCAGGGTTTTGAGCGAGAAGCGTATCCAGAAGAGGTTTTGCCTCATCCAGTTCATCCATTTTCATAAGGGCCCATGCCTTTAGCAGTATTCCGTCTTCATTACCTGGATAATCATCAAGAAAGCGGTTCACCTTGCGTAGCGCACGGGTGTATTGCCCTCTTTTGTATAAGTCCATCGCCTCAAAATAATTTTCGTCTATTTTCGATGCAAAGAGCGAGGCCAAGCCATTATTTGCGTAGGCTTGATGGGGAATCATAAAGATTTGAAGTCCGAACAGGACACTAGGGCGTGTTGACACTAATCATATCAATGATGAGAGCAAAGTTGATGAAGGC
>CAKZKV010000124.1 GCA_937124505.1 uncultured Alphaproteobacteria bacterium | reverse complement strand
TGGTGAGTTCCAGATTGCTGAGTTGCAGGAGCTCAATTGCCTGCCGCAATTGCGGGGTCATAATCAGGCTCTGTGTCTGGCGTAGATCAAGGGACTGGGTTGGGGTGTTCATGAATTTAATTTAACATGATCTAGCGTGTGAGAGGAGGAGAATGAATAAATTTACGACACTTTCCTAGATTTATGTTTCTGTAAATAGTGGGAGGCAGTGAATAAAAAGATTGTTCTCTGTAACTCCATAAGTAGGGAGTATTATCAATAACAATTACACTATGTGCGTCGAATTGTAATTCTTTGCCGGCAATATTGAGTGAGTGTAAAAAAGAATTTCGATAGAAACATTCTATGGTCTTATTTGTTTTTATCTTGAGTTTTTCAGCCCCCATTTCAATTTGAAGGGCACTGTATATTTCAAATGTAGAAATTATAATGATCCAAAATAGAAGATTTATCCAGAATGTCTTAATATATATTTTTTCCAGTAACTTAAAATAGAAGAGACCAAATGTAATCAAACTAAATAAGCATAGAGATAGAACTAAAGGAGTAATGAGAAACCCAAAAAATTTTCCATAAAATTCAATATATAATGATGGAAAAAATAGAAATAAAGGGAGAGATAAACCGCCTAAGAATGAAAAGTTAACAAGAGAAAAAATAAATAAAAACAGCCAAGATATGCCAGCAATTATTAAAATTTTTTTGATTGTCACAAACTAAACCCCTCACCCAGATAGACGCGGCGGACGTCCTTGTTGCCGACGATTTCATCCGGGCGGCCTTCCATCAGGACTTTGCCGTCATGCAGGATATAGGCGCGGTCCACAATGCCGAGCGTGTCGCGCACATTATGGTCTGTGATCAAAACGCCAATGCCGCGCTCTTTCAGATGGGAAATCAAATCGCGGATTTCGCTGACGGCAATCGGGTCGATCCCGGCCAGCGGTTCGTCCAGTAAAATAAAATCCGGGCGGCTGGTCAGGCAGCGGGCGATTTCAACGCGGCGGCGCTCCCCGCCGGACAGGGCCGGAGCCGGGGTCTTGCGCAGGTGCGTCAGGGAAAATTCAGCCAGCAGGTCTTCCAGAAGCTGCGCCTGCTCTTTTTTATCCAGGGGTTGGGCCTCCAGAATGGCCCGCAAATTATCCTCGATGTTCAATCCGCGGAAAATGGAACTTTCCTGCGGCAGATAACCAATGCCAAGCCGGGCGCGGCGGTACATCGGCAAATTCGTAATGTCTTGTCCGTCGATCATGATCGCGCCATCATCCACGCCGATCATGCCGGTAATCATGTAGAAACAGGTTGTTTTTCCCGCGCCGTTCGGGCCAAGCAGGGCGACCGCCTCGCCACGCTGCAAATGCATGGACACATCACGCAGGACGGGGCGCTCCTTATATCTTTTGGAGAGGTGATCAACCCGTAATCCATCGCGCCTGTCCCCGGAGGGAACAGATTTTAAATGGCCTGCATCTGTCTTCTTTTTTTTCATATTCTATTTTGTTTTATATAAGATAATCTTTTTTTGCGTCAAGCACCAGATTACTCAGGATAAAAAACGCCGCGGACGCGCCCATCCTCTGTTTTGCTGCCACTTAATGTGCTGATATTCGTGTTCAGGTCAACGGTTGCCAGATCACCTTCCAGAACGTTTTGGCCGCGGACAACACTCACATTTCCGCTCAACTCTGCGATATTTGTGATTTTGTTAAAGAAGCCTTCGTCGCCCTTTATAATTTCTGTCGGTGTTGTGATGATCACGTTTCCTGTGGCATCCATTCTTTCAAGTTCGCGTTTGTTTTTGTCGCTGTTTTTTTGAAAGCTTGCGGAGAGGGTATCTGCTTCGATGGTGTTATCGCCCTTGTCCGTGGCTTGAACCATTTTGGCACGTCCGATCGCGGATAATTTTCCTAATTCTATCTGGTATTCGAAACGGTCCTGTGCTGTTAAGACCATATTTTTCGAAATCATTTTCAGATCAGTTCCGGTCAGGGTTGCCGTCTTGTTTTTGATGTCATAAACGGCCTTGTCTCCATAGGCTTTTCCATCAGCAGTCTGAATTACAACGTGCTTTTCGGCAATGAGAGTTTTTGGAAGGAATTTATTCTCCTTCTCACCCTCCAGATAAGTTGCGGTCATGAGATCAGCAGACAGGCTGGACTCACCCTGAGAGGCTTTGGCATGGCCTCTGGCGATAATCTTTTGCTGGTCGCGGTGCCATTCCAGCACCTTGTCCGCCGTGATTTCCAGTGGTTCAGCCTGTGCAACCCCACAGAATGCAAGCAAA
>CAKZKV010000123.1 GCA_937124505.1 uncultured Alphaproteobacteria bacterium | reverse complement strand
ACTCTGATGGTGTTTTTGACCAGATGCCAAACGGGGCGAATTTGGATATGGATTCAGCAAACCATGTGCTTCTGGTTTCTTATGGCCCGACCGCGAATGGTGCATTCAACGCATACGGGGCTCCGGTTGCTGCCTGCGACAGTACTACTCATGATGGTATTAACTGCTTCAGAGGAAGTGGCCCGGAAAACAATATTTTCTACACAAACGGAGAAGATTTTGACGCCGGCGGGACGGGGCCGGATTTTTATGATGATATCACTTACGCGATACGTGCCGATACGTTCAAAATGTTTACGGTTTCAAGACCTGATACAACACCTGCGTCAAATGATAGTTATTCACCATATCAGATTATTGGGATTGGCACGGATGATCCCATGGGAGGGGCTATTCCTATGGAAACATCTGGTGGTCAAAAATTGCCTGGTATTGATGTGGGCGGAGATATTATGGTCGAGCCAGGTGGCACTGGAGACGGTCGTGCGATGGCTGCGTCTGTTTGCGATGAGGCGGGAACCCTCCCTGATCACAGTGGAAATTGCTTCACACCTTCTATTGTATCGGGATCCGGGGTGACCTGTGCTTTTACAAATACGGCGGTTTCAGGGTTGTCTCGTAACAATGCGGATTGTTTTTTATATACACCATTTGTTTCAACTAACTGTGGTGCAAATGAACTAATGGTGGGGATTAATCCAGATGGAACGATCATCTGCGAGATTCCTCCATTCCCTTAATAGATTAAAGGAGAAAATAAATGTACGATTGTAACTATAATCATGAGAAAAAGCAGAGTGGTTTTACACTTCTCGAGATTACGTTCGTTTTCCTGATTTTCGGGCTTATTGTAGCCATGTTTTCTCCGTTATACAGCCTGTATCTGAAAAATCAGGCGGAACTGACGACACAGCAAAATACAGATCTTACCGTCACTGAGATCACAGAATTCCTCAATGTTCACGGACGTTATCCCTGCCCGGCTCCCTTGGGGGGCTCCAGAGAAGATACGATGACGGTCGGAACTGACACCTTCACCGTATATGGACGCGAAAGCACTGAGTGTGCAGCTTCGGCAGCAGGATCTCCGACAATTGCAACGGGGGCATGTGATGCGTCTACAGGAACACGGACTTCTGGCATTTGCGTAGAAACTTCCCAAAGAGTTGGCGTCCCTCAAGCAACACGCGTTATTATCGGTGCGGTTCCGTTCCGAGAATTAAATATGCCTGAAGAGCAAAGCTATGACGGATATGGTAATCGTTTGACGTATGCGGTGACGGAAGTCTTAACGCAGGACGGCAATTATGAGCCAAATTTAGGCGGTATCCGCATTGTAGATGCGAATAATGAAGATGTTGATGATAATAATGCTATTCATTTTCTGGTCTATTCTCATGGAGAGAACGGTTATGGCGCCTATAACAACTTTGGTGTGCAACTCTCTTGTGCCGGTGTTGTCGGAGAAGAAGCTGAAAACTGCTTTGGTGCGGGGGGCAATGCTGAATTCAAGCTTGCCAACAGATCAACGAATTCAGGTGATGCAACGGAATATGATGATGTTGCAGCCTTTGTCGTAACGGATGATATCCCGCACTTTAAATTAGCGGGAGAAGGTGGTGATATTGAGTTTATGGGAGCGCCAGACGGCGGACGGCTTGGGATGCTTCTTCCCGCGGGGATTGAGGCGCTCCCTGAACAGGAATTGGATGTTGGAGGTAATGTTCGTGCGCAAACAGATTTGAAAGCCGACCAGGTTTGTACTTACGGGAATGAATCAGAGTGTTTTAATACGGAACTGATTGCCGGAGACGTCCCTGCCATGGAATGCCCGGCTGGACAATACATGGTTGGTATGGAGAATAATCACGTTGTCTGTCAGGAAGAAATTATTCCTCAGTGTGGACCCGGAAAATATCTTGTCGGTGTGAAAGCTGATGGCACAATCAAGTGTGCACCTTATGATGTACCGGAATGTCCATGGGTTGAAGTGGATCTTTGTCCGGGTCATCCGGGAACATATACTCTTCCTGTTGGACAAAATGGCAATATCGTGACGGCCAGAGAAAGAGACCTCCCCACGGTAGATCGTGCCCAGAAATACAAATGTGTTGGCAGCAGTTGGCAGCCCCATGGAGGAGCATGGGGAACATGTTCATGTATCGCGGGGGAAGAGATTTCCAGAACACCAAAATCCTGTGAAAAATGTATGTTTGGTGGATATGATAAGGTTAAGAGAAGAACATGTCCCTCTGGTAGTGTGACTGTTAAAGAAGGTGATACCTGTGCGTGTGATCCTGCGACGCCATGCTATAAAAGTCGGCCTATATCCTGTCGCTCTGGTTATATTTTGAGTGGTGCCCCTATTAAACAGGATAGCCTCTTCAATTGTAAAGCCAATGGAAAGGCAGGACATCCCAAATGGGGGCCATGGGTTACGCGTCCAGAGGCAGGAACATGTATTTGTGATATGAAAGCTCCTGCAAAGAGTACAAAATCCTGTAATACATATAGTATTACCCTCACGGAAAAAGTGCCGGGTGAAAAAGTTCCAACCATTCGTTATTTCGATTGTTCTAAAAACCCTCCTGCCTATGGGCCTGTCTTGTTCGATGAAGCCAGAGCGCCGGCATCCCTGGCAGGTAAGACCCTCTTTTCTAATGCTGTCAAGGACCACTATTGCGAATGTAACGGCTCTTTGGCACCTCAAAAGAGAGAGGTATCCTGCTCCAGCCGTTTCCCGGGAACAACAGGAGTTATTGATGAAAAACGCGATTATGATTGCGGAACGGAAACATGGAGTGCCTATTATCCGGATCACGCGTCTCTGGATGCATCGTCTACAGGAGAGGAAATTAAAGATACGTTCTGTACGCCTGTTCGACCGGTCATCTGCAGATGGAACAAAGACACCTCTCTTGGAACCGGTCCGGTGCGTCTGGGAGAAGAAAGAGGAAGTATTTGTGACTGTAATATGGATGCAGCCGACAAAATAGGCAATTGCCACGATGTTCTGCCTGGTGGTACGACCTTCAAAAACTACAGTGGTTGTACTTGTGGATAAAACTATAAGGAATAAGTGAGACAAAGGGATTGGCATGAGCGAAAAACAAAGAAATGAGAAAGGCTTTACGTTAGTTGAGATCGCCATCGTAAGCGTTATTGCGAGTCTTGTTTTATTCTCTGTATTCAAAGCATTAAGTCTGTATACAGAGGAAGTCGCTCAGGCAGAAACGAATGACCACATTGATTTTTCGCAGGTTGCTATTTCCAGATTCTTTGAGGCAAATGGCCGCTATCCTTGCCCTGCCCGTATTAATGCCGTTCCCGGAGATGCTGATTATGGTATTGAAGAATGTACTCCCGCTAATTTGAATGTTGGAAACGACCTGAATAACCCGATTGATGCAGATGCAGATCTGGTTGCAACACCGGACGACTTCATTCTTGTGGGGGCTATCCCTGTTTTGACGCTTGAGCCATGTTTGCGAACCGATCTTTTTCAGTGTGCATTTCGTGACTTCTTTATTACGGAAGATGCTATGTATGATGGTTGGGGAAATAAGCTGACATATGCAGTTACTCAGGATTTGACGGATGCAGGGACATTTGCAAATGAGGCGGGGGTTATTGATATTACGGATGAAAATCGGGAGACTATTCTCGAGAATGAATTCTCTGCTCATTTTGTGATTATTTCTCATGGTTCTAATGGACGTGGTGCTTTTAATCGCTTGGGAGAACGTGTCCAGGATAACTGCCGATTTTCTGTAGACAGTTCTGTTATGCCTCCCGTTTTGACGCCGTTTCCTAGTTCTCCATCACAATATGGCGAACGGGAAAACTGTGATCATGTGAATGGTATCTATGTCAGCGCATTGGCCAATGACCTTGATCCAGACAGAACATATTATGATGATACTCTATATTACCGTCTGGTTGAATTGGCCTCACTTTGGGAACGGACAGGTTTGAGTGAGATGATTAACCGAAATCCCGGGTTTGTTGGGATTGGTGATTTTGATGACGCAGATCCTCCTCAGGCACAGCTTCATGTACGCGGCGACTTGCAAGCCATAGATTTGTCGGCTGACAGGCTATGTGATACGGGAGGCACAAATTGTATGCGCCCGGAATTTTTGGGAGGTGACCCGGTAACCACTGCAGATGGTCTGGACTTCCAGAACACATGTGACAACCCGGATCAGGCTATCGTTAAAATCAGCAATAATACTGTGACTTGTGGTCCTGTCTTTACAGGTGCACTTATTGCCGGAGAATGTGCCAAGGATGATCCTACGACCGTTGGTATCAATGAATATGAGGTCATGGTTGGTTACTCCAATCAGACAGGAATCGTCTGTCAGCGTCTTTTCCCGTAACTATGCAGCGGTTTTCTCTTCCTGACGCATAAATAAGGTTTGCGTTGGGAAGGCAAATTCAATTCCCTCTTTTTCAAACGCTTCATGGATTGAAAAGTTGATCGCCTGCTGGATGTCCATGTAAATATTATAATCCGGACTGGCGACATAATAGACACTTTCAAAGTCCAGGCTGTAAGCGCCATATCCTTTAAAATGTGAACGATCAAATCGTGTTTTCTCCTCGGCCTCAATGGCGTTTTTGATGATGTCCGGTATTTTCTTTAGTTTGTCACGTGGCGTATCGTACGTCACGCCAATCGTAAAAGGAACGCGTCGTTCATACATGCGTCCATAGTTACGAATGCGGCTACTAAGAAGGTCTCCGTTGGAAACAACAATCTGTTCGCCGGACAGGCTGCGAATACGGGTTGTTTTCAGGCCTATGCTTTCCACGGCCCCCATGTGGTCACCGACAATCAAAAAATCACCATTGCTGAATGGCTTGTCAAAGACGATCGTAAGGGACGCAAATAAATCACCGAGGATGTTCTGTAAAGCCAGCGCAACCGCGACACCGCCAATCCCTAATCCGGCGACCAGTGCGGTAATATCAAATCCCAGATTATCCAGAAAAAGCAGTGCAATTGCCGACCAGATGGCCAGAAAAACAACAAAACGAACAATGTTCATTCCTGTGACGGACGCCGGGTTTTTCTCCATCTTTTTTCTGCGAAATTCGTCAATCCAGTCGCTGCTGAAGGATGCCAGCCACAGCCCGATTTGCAGGAGCAGCGCAAACATCAGGATATTGCTGATAATACCGTCAATTTGTTCTGATAAATTCAGGAATTGTGCGCCGCTGTAAAGTGACAAAGCGGCAATGACCACAAAACTGGTTTTTTCCTTGAACGTCCGTAAAACCAGTTCAAGTGAATGGACATGGTTGTTGGAGGCCAGTTTGTAAAGTTGTTCCAGAATAAGCCGTTTACACAAATACAGGGCCGTTAATGTAAACAGGGCAACTGCCAGAGATAAGGCCCAGTCCGCAATCGTATTGTTAAAAATTGTGTAGTTTATCAGGGTGTCTAAAGTCTCAAGCATGGTGTTCCTCCTATTCTCCTGTTCGTGTTGCATGTTTTTCAATATAGAAAGAGTTGTGGGAGATGCAATGCTGAAGGGGCAATTAAAAGATTACGAACACACCCCCCCAAATTTTTGAATTGCAAAATGTTATCTTGTTACGCTTTCATATTTTTGATAGTCGTATTAGTCTTATGAGATGTTTTCGGGCTGAACAAAAAAGGCTTACCGCTTTTATAGTGCTATTCGCGCTGATCTATGCGCAGATCGCAATATCGGCGCATGCGGTTTTGCACTCGGATCATAATATTGCCTTCGTTGCACTGGATGCTGGTCACAATTATGATCATGACCAGAAAGATGGCGGCCATAGCAAACATAAATGTCCCGAATGCCTGTTGGCCAAGTCTTTCCAGAGCGCTTTTGTCGTTGATGGATACTTGAACATTGGCAGTTTCCTGACAACGCAAATTTATTTTACAAACGAAACAGATGCCGTTCAAAGCATCTTGTCTGCGCACTATCAGCCCCGCGCTCCGCCTGCCTTTCTTATCTAAACAAGAACTCAATTCAAAAATTTTAGATTAAGAAAGGATATATCCATGTCTAGAAAACTGCTATTGGCGGTGAGTAGCGCCGTCTTGTTAAACGTATCTCCGGCCTTTGCGGCGGATGATGCCGACCTGCAAGCCCTTCGTGCGGAGATTGCTGCGATGAAACAGGCTTACGAAAGCGAAATAGACCAACTGGAAAGCAAGGTTCAGAGCCTTGAAGCCCGGCAAACCGCAACCGCCCAAAAGGTCGCCTCGGTTGAACCGGCTGCTGGAAAGGTTGTTCCTGCCACTTCGCAAAGAAAAGTGAACGATAACAGCTTTAACCCTGAGATCGGCGTGATCCTGCAAGGTAAGTATCAAAACTTTTCCGAAAACGCGAGCGAGTTTGCAGGCTTTGCTGTAGGCGAGGAAGCTGAGCGCGGCAAAGAAGGGCTTGGCATTGATGAAACCGAACTGAACTTTTCCGCCAGTGTTGATGACAAGTTCCGGGGCAGCGCAACCATCGCCCTTCATGAGCATCATGGCGAGACGGAAGTTGAGATTGAGGAAGCCTATGTGGAGACGATTTCGCTGCCATACGGGCTTCAGGCCAAAGCTGGCCGGTTCTTCTCGGAACTCGGTTATCTCAATTCTCACCACAGCCATGCTGATGATTTTGCCGACCGGCCTTTGCCAAACCGTGCGTTTCTGGACGGGAATTACGGTGATGACGGTGTGCAAATTTCTGCCGTTCTGCCCACAGACTTCTATTCTGAAATCGGCGGCGGCGTTTATCGGGGTGACGATTTTCCCGGTGGTGGCGCTGATGGCGGTGATATCGGCTCATGGACGGCCTATGGCCGTGTCGGTGGTGATATTGGTGACAACACAAGCTGGCGTTTAGGCTTGTCCACACTGCAAGTAGATGGTGCTGAACGTGAAGCCAACGAGGGTAATGTGATCTTTGACGGTGATAGCGGTTTGTACATTGCCGATGCACGCATGGTTTATGCACCGACCGGGAATAACGCCGAGCAGGAAATAACGCTGCAAGGGGAATATTTCTACCGTGATGAAAATGGTTCCTATGACGATCAGGACGCCGGAACGGGTGTTGTGTCTTATGACGGCCATCAAAGCGGCTGGTATGCACAGGGCGTATACAAGTTTCTTCCGCAATGGCGCGTCGGGGCGCGGTACAGCCAGCTTTATGCAGGCGATGTTCCGGCAGGCCTTGTCGGGAGCGCCCTTGACGATGGTGGTCATAACCCGTGGGCGGCCACCGGCATGGTGGACTGGACGAACAGCGAGTTTTCCCGCGTGCGTCTCCAGTACAACCGCGAGGAACTGGCCGATAATCAGGACGATAACCAGATTATCCTGCAATACATCATGAGCATCGGCGCACACGGCGCACATGCGTATTAAGGGGGGCACGGCTATGAGATACTTATTCATCATCATGGCAGGCCTGGGAGTTATGATGGGGGTGCTGATCGCATCCCCATCCTCTGCTTTTGCCAAGGTCAATGTCTTTGCCTGCGAACCGGAATGGGCCGCGCTTTCCGAAGAGATCGGCGGCGATCTTGTCAATGTTACGGCGGCGACCAATGCACGGCAGGATGTTCACCATCTCCGCGCCAAGCCGAGCCTGTTGGCCGCCCTGCGCAAGGCCGATCTGGTTTTTTGTACCGGCGCGTCACTGGAAATCGGCTGGCTACCGATCCTGCTGAAAAAGGCTGGCGGCCCGGACGTACAGCTTGAAACGGCTGGTTCTATCATGGCTTCTGACTATGTTGAAAAGCTGGAGATCATGCAAAAGGCTGACCGTTCGATGGGGCACGTCCACCCCGAAGGCAATCCGCATATCCAGCT
>CAKZKV010000122.1 GCA_937124505.1 uncultured Alphaproteobacteria bacterium | reverse complement strand
CGGAAGGTATTTTCCGCATCCGGCCCGGCATGCCAGTGATGCCCAAACCAGAAACACCACCGCACGAAAAAAAGGCTTCCTAAAGCCCAGGGATAAAAACTTTTATGAACATCTCCAACCATTTTATTGATCGCCCTATTTTTGCCGGGGTTTTGTCCCTCGTTATCTTTATGATGGGGGCCATCGCCATGTTTCAGCTTCCGGTTTCTGAATACCCGGAAGTCACGCCGCCATCCGTACAGGTCACCGCGAATTTTCCCGGTGCCAACCCGTCCGTGATCGCGGAAACGGTCGCCACGCCTCTGGAAGAACAGATCAGCGGTATTGAGAACCTTTTATATATGAATTCCCTTGCCTCGTCTGACGGACGCCTTTCTCTGACAGTGACATTTGAAATCGGAACGGATATCGACCTGGCCCAGCAACTCGTCCAGAACAGGGTTTCGCAGGCCCTGCCCCGCCTTCCTGAAGTCACGCGTAATCTGGGGGTTACGGTTGTCAAAAGCTCCCCTGACCTGACCATGGTGGTGCATTTGACCTCCCCAAATGAACGCTACGATGTTCTGTACCTTCAGAACTATGCCGTTTTGAATATCAAAGACCAGTTGGCAAAAATCAAAGGCGTGGGACAGGTCCGTATTTTCGGCTCCGGTGATTATGCTATGAGGATCTGGCTCAACCCGGATCGCGTGGCCGAGCGGCAGATGACGGCCAGCGAAGTTGTGGACGCCATCCGCCGCCAGAACATTCAGGTAGCAGCCGGTGTTATTGGCGGCCCTCCATACGAAAAAGGGACGGAACTGCAACTGCCGGTCAATACGCAAGGCCGCCTGACAACGCCCGAAGAATTTGAAAACATTATCATCAAACGGGATGAAAACGGGGTCATTACCCGTCTGGGCGACGTTGCACGGGCCGAACTGGATGCCCAGATTTACTCCATGCGTTCCCTTCTGAACAACGAACCCGCCGCGGCTATTCCTATTTTTTCCACGCCGGACGCAAATGCTCTGGAACTTTCAGCCAATGTCCGCAAAGCCATGGCGGAGCTGAAAAAGAATTTCCCGGAGGGCGTGGATTATACCATCGTCTACGACCCGACTGTTTTCGTACAGCATTCCATAGACGCCGTCATCCATACCCTGATAGAAGCCATTATTCTGGTGGTAATCGTCGTGATCGTCTTCCTGCAAACCTGGCGCGCCTCAATTATTCCATTCCTCGCCGTACCTGTCTCAATTGTCGGGACGTTCGCCATCATGCTGCTTTTGGGATTTTCCATCAACGTCCTGTCCCTGTTCGGCCTCATTCTCGCTGTGGGGATCGTGGTCGATGATGCCATTGTGGTGGTGGAAAACGTGGAACGGAATATTGAAGAGGGCAAGAAGCCCCATGCCGCGACGAAACAGGCTATGAAAGAAGTCACAGGCCCGATCATTGCAACAGCCCTTGTTATTGCCGGGGTCTTTGTTCCCATTGCCTTCATCAGCGGTCTGACTGGCATGTTCTACAACCAGTTTGCCCTGACGATTGTCATCGCTACCTTCATCTCAACCATTAATTCCCTGACCCTCAGCCCAGCCATGGCGGCCCTGCTTCTGAAACCGCGTGAACAACAGACGGACTGGCTGTCACGGTTTATGAATCTGGTTTTTGGCTGGTTTTTCAGGGGCTTTAACAAGGTCTTTGGCGGCGGACAAAAAGGCTACGCCTACAGCATCGGCGTTCTGGGCCGCAGAAAACTGATCATGATGATCCTGTTCGGAATATTCGTGGCGGCGACCTATTTTAGCTTCCGCTTAGTGCCGCCCGGCTTCGTCCCCGCGCAGGACAAACAATATCTGATCAGTTTTGCCGTTCTCCCCCCCGGAGCGACCCTCGACCGCACAGAAGAAGTCATGCGTCAAATGGGCGACATCGCCCAACATGAAGAGGGCGTATCCAATGCCGTCCAGTTTCCCGGCCTGTCCATCAACGGCTTTGTCAATTCCTCCAGCGCGGGCATCATGTTTGTTCCTCTGGATGATTTTGACGTCAGGGGCGATGATCCCAGTCTGAGCGCCGGGGCTATTGCCGGACGCCTGCAACAAAAATTTGCCGCCATTGACGAGGCATTTATCGCCATTTTCCCGCCGCCGCCCGTCCGCGGACTGGGAACGACAGGCGGGTTTAAGCTGCAAATTCAGGACCGTGCCGACCTTGGTTATGAAGCACTGGACAACATCGTCAAGGAAGTGACCGGCAAGGCAAATGCCGATCCGGCCCTGACGGGCGTTTTCAGTAATTACAACGTCAACGTCCCGCAACTTTTTGCCGATCTTGACCGCACAAAAGCGCAACAACTGGGCATTCCGATTGACGAGGTTTTCCGCACCATGCAGATCTATCTCGGCTCGATCTATGTTAATGACTTCAACCAGTTCGGGCGCACCTATCAGGTCATTGCGCAGGCGGACAAGGAATTCCGCTCACGGCCACAGGATATTTTGCGCCTGCAAACCCGCAACGCTGACGGGCAAATGGTCCCGCTTGGCGCCGTGATTGATGTCGAGGAAACGTTTGGGCCAGAGGTTGCCGCTCGCTATAATGCGTTTCGCGCTGCCGACCTGAGCGGCAATCCCGCCCCCGGCTATTCTTCCGGGCAGGCACAGGCCGCCATTACAAAAATCCTGAATGAAACCCTGCCGCAAGGCATCGAGTTTGAATGGACGGAACTGACTTACCAGCAAATTCTGGCTGGCAATACCGCCATTTATATCTTTCCGCTGTGTATTTTCTTCGTCTTTCTGGTTCTGGCCGCCCAATATGAGAGCCTGACGCTGCCTCTGGCGGTGATCATGATTGTACCGATGAGCATTTTTTCGGCCATTATCGGCGTCTATCTTTCCGGCGGGGACAATAACATCTTCACCCAGATCAGCCTCTTTGTGCTGGCCGGGCTGGCCTGTAAAAACGCCATCCTCATTGTCGAATTTGCGCGGGAACTGGAGCATCAGGGCCGCTCCGTTCTTGATGCCGCCATTGAGGCATCAAGATTGCGGTTACGCCCGATCCTGATGACCTCCTTTGCCTTTATCATGGGTGTCCTGCCTCTGGCCGTTTCCCATGGTGCGGGAGCAGAAATGAGACAAGCCATTGGGATCGCCGTATTTTCAGGGATGCTGGGCGTCACCTTTTTCGGGCTGATCTTTACGCCGGTTTTTTACACGCTTTTGCGCACAATCGAGAAAAAAGTCCTCGGCCATGACGATCCCAAACCAAGCCACGACGATGATTAAACAGGAATGATTATGATGAATAAACCTCTTCTCCTTTCTTCCCTGCTGTTACTTTCCGGCTGTTTTTCCGGAGGACTGGGCGTCAACACGACGGACATGCCGACACACTGGACAGCGCAACAAATAGCTGATGACCAGACAGCAAAAGCCACACCCTTGCAGCAATGGTGGACGCATTTCAATGATCCCGTCCTGAATAAACTTGTTGAAACGGCCTTGAAAGACAGCCCTGATCGCAAAATTGCCGAAGCACGCATTCTCGAAGCACGCGGGATACGCAAAGCTTCAAAATCATTTCTCTTCCCCCAAATAGGCCTCTCCGGCAGCGCCGGACGAAAAGACACAGGAGACGGGCTAAACGGCGCTATCGGGAATTTTTATGATGCAGGATTTGACGCCTCCTTTGAACTGGATGTCTTTGGCAAAAACAGAAATACCTACACAGCATCAGACAAACAACTCAACGCCGCAACAGCATCCTATCATGACACAAGCCTGTCACTGATCGCGGAAGTTGTGCGCAGCTACATTGATTTCCGCGCCGCGCAAAACCAATACAGGATCGCCGAGAAAAACCTGACGGCTCAGGAAAAAACACTTCAACTAATCAAGGACTTGCTAAGACTGGGAGCAGCCCCCAGACTTGACGTCGAACGCTCAAGCAACCTTGTCAACACCACACGCGCCTCTCTACCCGAATATAAACGGCAGGAGAAAAATGCCAGCCTGCGCCTGAGCGTTCTGACAGGACAACTCCCAGAGAATCTCTCAGCTACTTTACAGCAAGATGCAGCCATTCCAGACTCTGATGCCATGCCGGTTCTGGACGCTCCGGCGAGCATACTGGAAGCCCGCCCGGACGTACGCGCAGCAAAATACAATTTGCTGGCCAGCACAGATCTCGCCGAGGCTGCAACAGCAGAATTCTTCCCCAGCTTTTCACTCAGCGGATTTTACGGCATTTCCCATTCCAGCATGATCAGCCCGTCCACAATCTGGGACATCGCTATCGGCAGCGCGGTCAAGCTTTTGGACTTTGGACGCATAGAGGGCAATATTGACGCAGCACGCGCCAGAGAGAAACAAGCCTTTGAGCAATACCGAAAGACTGTTCTGGAAGCGGTTGTAGAAGTGGAAACCGCACTGAATGACTACGCAGCAATCAATGAAAAACGAATATCTCTGGAAAAGGCCTACCAGGCAGCAGAAAAAGCCCTGGAGCTATCCGAAACACTCTACAAAGAAGGCGCAATATCATTTCTGGATGTTCTGGACGCGCAACGCAGTGCCAATAACGCGGAATCTGCTGCAGTCTCAGCCGAGGCCGAACAAGCGGAAAGCCTGACCCGACTGTTCAAGTCTCTGGGCGTTTATTGAGATACTGACTGCTTTATTTCATCCAGCTCCAGCCAGCGAAGTTCACTTTCTTCCAGCTTTTGCTTCCGCCGCTCCAGGCGATTGGCGCAGCGGTTAAATTCTTCCGGGTCTTTTTTGTAAAAATCCGGATCCGCGAGCTTTTTTCCTAGATCTTCAATTTCCTTTTCAAGCGCAGCAATTTCATCCGGCAGCATCTGCCATTCCCGCTCCAGCTTATAGGATAATTTTTGCGGTTTTTGTGCAGAAAACTCCTCTTTCTTATCGTCTATCACTTCCTTTTGTTTTTCGGGTGTAGAAACAACCTTTTCACCTTCATTCGCACCTTTTCGTTTTTCCAGATATTCCGTATAGCCGCCGGCGCAATGAAAAATTTCCGCATCTCCTTCAAACGCAATAATTCTGGTCACCGTCTGGTCCAGAAAATCACGGTCATGGGAAACAATAATCAATGTTCCCTGATAGTTAGACAGGATTTCCTCCAGAATATCCAACGTCTCCATATCCAGATCATTGGTCGGCTCATCAAGGATGAGACAGCTTTTCGGGTTCGCCAGAACCTTCGCCAGCATCAGACGGTTTTTCTGCCCCCCGGAAAGCTGCGAAACTTTATCTTCTGCGCGTGACGGATCAAACATGAAGTCCTTCAAATATCCGCAGACATGACGCTCTTTCCCCATGACGTCAATGTAATCTCCACCACCGGGACACAGCGTTTTACGCAAGCTATGCTCCGGGTTCAGATCACTGCGTTTCTGGTCAAAATAGGAAAATTCCAGCTCTTTCCTAACCTTGACCCGCCCCTGATCCGGCTCTAACGCGCCGATCAGGAGTTTCAGAAATGTCGTCTTGCCGGAGCCGTTCTTGCCCAAAATCCCGATCCGGTCGCCACGCTGAATGCGGTATGAAAATTTATCGAGGATTTTTGTGACCTTCGCGTTGTCTTCAAACGACTTATAGACATTATGAAATTCCGCGACCACCTTGGAATGAACGTCCGTTTCTTTCAGGGGGTTGATTTTCATTTTTGCTGTGGCGCGGCGGTAGGAGGCCTCATCAGCCTTCAATTTTTCCCGCATTTCCCGCACTTTTTCCAGCCGCCGGACATTACGTTTGACGCGGGCCTTGACCCCGCGGCTGGCCCATTCGACCTCTATCTAAACGGATTGCTTGCGATTGCGAAGCTCCCGTTCCTCCTGCTCCAGCAGCATGGTTGACCACTCATCAAAGAACTTAAAGCCTTGCGGACTGACTTTTAATGCCCCGCGATCCAGCCAGAAATCCTGCGTTGTGATGTTACTCAAAAAGCTGCGGTCGTGGCTGACACATAAAAGAGAGCCACGATAATTATTCAAATACTCCTCCAGCCACTCAATCGCCTCCAGATCAAGGTGGTTGGTCGGCTCATCAAGCAGCAAAATATCCGGCTCTTCCACCAAAGCCCTTGCCAATCCTGCGCGGCGTAACTGGCCACCGGAAAGTTTGGTCATCTCCGCCTGCGGATCAATCTGCAAGGCATCCGTAATAATATCAACCTTATAGGCATGGAGTTCCCGCTCCTCGCCCTTGATCTCGCTGAAGATATAGTCAAACACCCGCTCGCCGCTTTTCGGCACGATATCCTGACGCAGATAACCAATCGTCACGCCGGGGGCCTGCCACCGCTCTCCGTCATCCATGTCCTGCGCACCGGTGATAATATTAATCAGGGTGGATTTCCCCGCTCCGTTTTTTCCGACCAGGGCAATCCGCGCATGGTCATGAATATTGAAAGATAAATCTTCAAAAACCGGCTTTTCCGTATAGCGAACAACAGCATCGCGCACAGACAATAATAGATTAGGGGCAGCACACATAGGCTATGACATAACAAGTTCTAAGCAAGAAAGAAAACAGAATTAATCTTTTACACGCGGTCTCGGCTTGAAAAGGAAAGCTTTGGCGCTTTCATGTTCGTCGTCATCCTGATTGTGATAATCTTCCGATGTTCTGCCGTTCAGCGGGTTTGGCTGCGCCTGAAGCTTAACAACCTTTTCTTTTGCTTTCTTGTAGGCGGTCGCATTTAAACTATCGAGCAGCGCCAGAAAACTCTTGTCCTGTTGGCTGATTCTGTCATATTCACGGCGAATGTCCTTGGGAATGACTGTAATCAGTTTTTCAATCTCAAAGATGTCATCTTCGGACAGCCCCCCCTCCATAAACAGGTTCAGGACGTCCTCCCACATTTTGTCAAAATCCCTGAACTGCATGACATTGGTATTGTCCCGGTCTTTAACCTTTTGGTAAACGTCCCGCACCTCCTGCATACATTCATGCGTTGCCGTTTGCGCTACTTTTAGCTTTGAGAAAACAAGTTCATGGTGTTTCAGGTAGTGATCAAGAAGTGTCTGGGTCAGGGATTCTGCCTCATCATCATCCGGCCATGTCACGGCATCTGGTGCCTTTTTATTTTCACCTTCAACTGCCTGAGCATCTGTATGCTGATATGTCTCAGCAATATTTTCCAGTTGCTTTTGCTCAAGGTTCAGGACGTACTTCAACTTTCCGGAAATGTTATTCACACTATACGGAGACTGCAGAAGGTCGGTAATCATCACGTCCTTGGCCCGGTTGACCCAATGTAAGGCATTTGCCCCGGCGACCGCCAGAACAGGGATCGTCTTGTTGGGAGACTCATCTCTTTTTCGAACCATCTCGCACAGAGAGAGAATGTCATGAATACCGTCTTTGATGTCCCCGATAATGACATCTATATGGGATTTCTTGAATATTTCGAACGCTTCCCCGGCTTTTTCCGCCTGTTCGATATGCCGGAAGCCTACCACCCGGATCACCGCCGCCAGCATTTTGCGCGACGATTCATTATCATTAACTATCAGGACGTTTTTATCTCGGAATATGTGCCGCATTGCTTGAATAGAACCAGTGTAAATAATTTTTCACTAAAGTATAACCTCTTGATGCAAAAATCAAAATACTTACTGCACTTTTCATACAAAAAATATTTTGTCTCCATCAAAACTTTTTCCTGCAAGTTATCCCCAGATACTTTGCCTTAAAATAAAGGCTTATATAGAAATCATAGCCCTCTATGGTCTAATGATGCCTATACATATTAGAGTCGAAAAATGTGCCTGAAATAATTTTCAGGAGATATATGGAGAGACAGCCATGGTTAAGGAAACAAATGCAGACCGCGGGGCAGCCGAGCGTGCCATGCTATACACACGCCATGACACTAAAAACACATACCCGGAGTTGGAATCATCCAAAAAAGATGCCAATAATCAAATTGTCAAACTCTTGCAACAGGTCCGCACCCGTCTGGAAGATATCGAGCGCGAGCGCACAGAAATGTGGGACACCTTACAGGAACAGAATAAAGTCCTGACCGAACTGGAAGACCGCTCGACATCCGCCGAAAAAAGCTTTCTCTCTATCGAAAACCGAATCAGCCGCAAAGAACTCAGTGAGGCGCCTTTTATGGAGCGTCTGGACGAAATTGAACGGGCCCAGAAAGAGAATGCGAGTACGGAAACCAGCGAAGAATTGCGCAATGAAATTCTGGGGCGGCTGGAAGAATCCGATCTTCAGACCTCACGGCTAATTGAGCGCATTGACGAAGCGATGGCCATGCAAACCCGCATGAACCGGCGCATAGACAAAGTGGTTCAGGACAAGCAGCGCTTAAACCGAAAAATATCCCTTCTGGAGGAAAGCGTCGATGCAACCCGTCAGGCACTCTCTGCCAAGGCTCTGGTTCTCCTGACGGACAAGGGTATTATGAACCAGATGGAGTCTCCATCCATCCCCCTCTTCCGAAACACTGGCAGCAGCGAAGATATTTTCAGCGAAAAAGAGATAACCCACGCGCTCCCCAAAGAAGATGATCCGGTTTTTACAGCCAAGAGCCCCCCTGCCAGAACTCATTCCTTTCGTAATCAGGCGATTGCCGCATCAGTATTCGTGGTCGTGGCGGCAACTGCCGGTTGGCTCATCAGTCACAATATCAATTCCCTGCAACCAACACCTACTCTGACAGATTACAAGATCGAGCGTTACGTGCCCCCCGAACAGGCCGCAGTCCCCTCTTATGAAACAGACCGTATCGCTTCTCAACCTGAGCCCCTTCCTGAAAGAGGGATCAGTGTGGTCACGCAACCACTTCCAGAAACCTATTCCTATGATGTGGATAACAATCGTGACGATATTTATGAGAATACCGCGTTGGCGTTGGACACAACAACAGAAGAAGAAGTTGCCACGGCTCTCAATGCGATTGAACCTGTTGCGGGAGAAGAAACAGAGCCTGAAAAGCCTGCCCGCCTGAGCGATCTTGAAATACAGGCTCATAGCAACCAAACGGCTCCAAAGGAAACCCCCACAGTTTTTGAGGGCGACAAAAACCTGCCTCAGGACTTTAAAAACATCGATTAAGAGCCTTATTACCAATATCATGCATAGAATAAGTTAACGCGAATGCCTTCAAGGGTCAAATATGTAATCAATTTTCAACAATGTAACATCTTAAGTTCACAGCAATGCCCACCTGGGTAAATGGT
>CAKZKV010000121.1 GCA_937124505.1 uncultured Alphaproteobacteria bacterium | reverse complement strand
CCTTCCACGTCTTTTTCGAAAATCACGATATGGACCCGCGCTTTGCCGCCGCCGGATCATTGGTATCTGGTCTTGGGCTGGCGCTGGCTTGTGCGTTGGGGCTTCACGTCCTTGAAAAACGCACCGGGCGTTATCACGAAGCCCTGATCGGCTCGGCCTTCGTTTTTGCGGCCTCTCTGTCTATTCTCGTCATGGCTGGCGATCCGCATGGCGGCGAGCAGATGAAAGATATTCTGGCCGGGCAAATCCTGTGGATCACATGGAGCGATTTGCTAGTTTACGGCCCCGTCTTCATAATCGTGGCGTCTCTTTGGCTGTTTCTGAAAACGCATAGAGCCGGGCTTTTTTACGTCCTCTTTGCGTTGACCATTCCGTTTTCCGTGAATTTGATCGGCGTTTATCTGGTCTTTGCCAGCCTGATCCTTCCCGCCCTTGCCACAGTCAAAATGGATAAAAACAGGCACTTGGCTGGCTATATTCTCTCTATAGCCGCATTTGCTCTGGGACTGATTGGCTCCTACTTCTGGGATATGCCTTCCGGCCCCGCTATCGTTATGGCGATGTTTGGTCTTGGCATTTCTGCATGGTGTTTAAAGAAAACGTAAAATTTCTTTTTCCATCAAATGCTACGCCCCATGTGCACTTTCAATAGGCGCGGGCGTCTGGACTACTGCTGAAATAACGGATATAGAACACCAAAAACATCTTTGCCGTTCAAGGCGTTAGGGGACTTTTTGAACAAGAAAAGCAAGATGGTGCTGCGCAGTTGACTAAATAGAAAAATTTCTCCACTGTAACTGCTTGTTTCTAATGGTAAAACATCGCACAACGATTTTCAGCAGCTCCTAAATCAAGCATCTTTTTCACCCCGATTCAAGAGGCTTTTTCTTGCTCCAAGACCTCACCCCCTGAAAATCCCCGCCCGAGGTCAAGCGTTCGAAGAAATTTCAAGTGCTCCAGCACAGTTTACTGTTTCAAACTTATTCTCCAAAGCTTCGCCCTGAAATTTTCTGGTCATCCCGCCATTATCAAGTTACAATTTTCTTATAAATAATTTGATTGGAGATTTTTGTATGATTGTACCCGATGCGACGGAGAAAAAAGCCTTATTCATTATTGATGTGCAACCTTTGACCTGCAAAGGAGATATTCCGCCTAAGGTTACAAAAAATATTGTCCGATATATCGAAAAAATGCCTTACGAAGCGTATGTTCTGGCAGAATATCATGCTCCGCCATCAACCATGTTTTACAAACAGCACGATTTCACACTTTCAGAAAAAGAAACGGGCAAAACCTGCGAAACAGTTCGGGCTACGCTGCAACCATTTAATGACCGCCTTTTCGAAATTAAAAAAACAACGCGATCGTGCTTCAAAAATCCAGATCAGGAGGCATTGCAAAACTTTTTAGAGCAAAAAGGCATCGAGGAAATCCACTTTGTTGGATTTGATATTAATGACTGTGTTTTAGCCAGTGCTTATGAAGCAATTGATTCCGGTTATTACAGTTTTGTTCTGGAAGAACTTTGCCATCACAACTCAGGTATTCAGGAGCTTAAAGACGCCGCGCTTAAAATTTTTCATCGCCAGAACATGACCAATAACAGTCTTCATGAAAAAATTGGGCGCAAAACCGTCAATCTAAACGATTAACGTCTCCTTTTCTCCAAAACGCCGAGGCTTTACGATTTGAGCGTTATCAATCACTTAAGCATCATGTTGCGGCCTTTGTCTCCACTGAAAGGTGCTTGGGTTTATAGAAATCAACGCCTAGGTGCTGCCTTAAAGGGTTTTTACCCGCTATTTTCTCTCGACCTCACCCCGTCTCCAGATCTCGTCTCAACGGTTCAAAAAAGAACATTATGTCATAGAAGACGAGGTTTTTGACAAAAAGGCCTCGTCTTCTAAAATTCTATTAAAACAAAGACTTGGACGATTTTTAAATTTTTGGAGTTGGAACTTTTGCAGTGGTATACCAAAAAGGTTAATTTTTATTTTACAGAATAATGACGCAAGTGATTGATATTATTCAATAAAAATTTCCAAAAATGTAATGGTGCTGCCGAGGAGATTTGAACTCCCGACCTCTCCCTTACCAAGGGAGTGCTCTACCCCTGAGCTACGGCAGCTTTTAGGATTTGCTTTTTTAGCAATATTTTTTGTCTCTGTCACCGTTTGTTTTTACAAATCTTGAAAATCCTGCAAGACAGTGCCATAACTTGGGGTATGACTGAAAAATTATTTCTTGAAGATTCCTATCAAACTGACTTTGAGGCAACCGTTCTCTCTGCCGATGAGAACGGTATTGTGCTTGATAAAACCCTGTTTTATGCGACATCCGGCGGGCAACCGGGGGATACGGGTGCATTAAAAGTAAGGGAGAGTAACGACAATCTACTTATCAAAACGACTTATAAGAGCGAAGACGGCAGTGATGTGTGTCATATGCCTGGTGATGGCCTGACCATGCCAAAGGTCGGGGATGTTGTGAGTGGCTCTATAGATTGGGAAACACGCCACAAGCATATGCGGATGCATACCTGTATGCACTTGTTGTGCGCCAGTGTGGAAGGTGATGTGACCGGCGGGTCTATCGGCGCGGAAAAAAGTCGTCTCGACTTTAATATCCCCGGGGATGCCGTCAATAAAGAAGACCTGACAGAAAAGCTGAACAAGCTGATAGAAGAAGACCATCCCGTTAAATCTTTCTGGATTACGGAAGAAGAACTGGCTGAGAAGCCTCACCTGGTCAGAACTATGTCTGTTAAACCGCCAAGCGCGGCAGGCCGGGTCAGGCTCATCCAGATCGGGTCAGATGACCATATGATCGACTTGCAGCCCTGTGGCGGGACGCATGTGAAATCAACAGGTGAGATTGGGCGCGTACTGGTTAAAAAAATCGAAAATAAAGGTCGTCAGAATCGCCGGATCAATATTGTTTTTGACGAGGAATAAAAAAAGTATGACCAGCGCCCTGATGTCCTGTGAAGAACTCCATAACCTTATATCAGGCAGCGACACTGATCTTGTTATACTGGACGCAACATTTGCCTTGCCAAATACGCCTGTTGATCCTGATCTGTTTTATCAGAACAAGCGGATCGGTAATGCACAATATTTCAATGTGGATGAGGTTGCGGATAAAACGTCCCCCCTGCCCCATATGTTGCCAACGGCTGAGTATTTTGCCGAATGTGTTGGGGCTATGGGTATTTCCAATCAAACAAAAGTTATTATTTACGGGCAAAGTGATATAGCCATGGGGCCTGCCAGAGCATGGTGGATGTTTCGGGCTTTTGGACATGAGGATGTTTTTGTTCTTAACGGTAGCCTGCAGGATTGGGAGTACAATAAAGGTTTTTCCGTTCAAACCTCATGTCCCTTACCCTCGGAAAGTAAAAAATACAATGCCTCTCTCAATCCGGCTTGTGTGGTCAGTATGGATGAGGTTGCAGAAATTTCGTTGCAAAATCTGGCGCCGATTCTTGATGCCCGCCCGCAAGAACGTTTTGATGGCAAGATGCCGGAGCCACGTGCAGGCCTCAAAAGTGGACACATTCCAAATAGTTGTTGCTTGCCGGCAGGTTTTCTGATTGATCCGCAAACTGGTGGGCTAAGACCAGTCAGTGAATTAAGGGAATTGTTTGAAGAAGGCCATTTGAAGGGCGCTCCGCCCCCTGTTATGACATGTGGCAGCGGTGTCACGGCCTGCTTGCTTGGTCTGACGTTTCATGAACTGGGTAGAGAAGATTTTCGTATATATGATGGATCCTGGAGTGAATGGGGCGCGTCTGAGTTGCCGATAGAAGCATTGTAGGTTATTTATATCAAACTTGTGTTTTTCTGAAGCCAAACTTACGTCTTTGATATATATCAATTATTACGCCCTAAAATGTAAAAAAAAGAAGAAATAATCCAAAAAAGGGCTTGCAAAGCCCCGAATATTTTCGTACTGTCTAGATACACACCCTCTATTACCACTGTTGTCCGGAGTATCTTTTAAAAAGGTCTCCGGACCTTTTTTTATGTGCTTTATGTTTTTAGATATACTCGTCATCCTGAACTTGTTTCAGGATCTTTTTCTAAAAGCTATAGATTCC
>CAKZKV010000120.1 GCA_937124505.1 uncultured Alphaproteobacteria bacterium | reverse complement strand
GACGACCTTCCGTGAAGAATGCGAAACCGACCTGTTCGGGGAGCAGGTGGTTCTGTGCGGTGGTCTGTGTGAGCTGATCAAAAACGGCTTTGAAACGCTGGTGGAAGCGGGCTATGCGCCGGAAATGGCCTATTTCGAATGTATGCATGAAGTAAAATTGATTGTCGATCTGCTCTATGAAGGCGGGATGGCGAACATGCGTTATTCTATCTCGAATACGGCGGAATACGGCGATTATGTCACCGGGCCGCGCATTGTGACCGACGAAACCAAGGCGGAAATGAAGCGTGTTCTGGAAGACATCCAGAGCGGTCGTTTCACCCGCGACTGGATGCTGGAATGCAAGGCCGGACAGCCGTCCTTCAAGGCCACGCGCCGCCTGAACGCAGAACACCAGATTGAGGAAGTCGGTGAAAAACTGCGCGGCATGATGCCATGGATCGGCAAGAACAAGCTGGTTGATAAAGAGAAAAACTAAGTTTGAAACAAGATAATTAAGATAGCCGCTTGATAACAATGATAGCGGCTATTTTTTATGTCCGGCGAAATGATATCAAAATCGTTGTTCCATGGACGTGCCAACGAAAAGAGCGCCGTCTACATCAGCGTTATCAAAGATAGCGCGGGACAGAATAGCATGAGAAAAATCTGCACCTTTTAAAATGGCATGGGAAAAATCTGCGTCCCGCAGGTCGGTATAGCGGAAATCAGCCCCGGTCAGGTCTGTTTTCTTGATGCGTTCGCTGCTATCACTGTTTTTGAAATATAAGGGGCCAAACCTGGCTTCACGTGCATCACAACGTGCAAACAGGGCATACTTCATAGAGGAAGCCCGCAAATCGGCATTTTGAAAGTTACAATCACGAAAGTCGGATTTATCAAGATACGCATGTTGCAGGTGTGCGCCTTGCAGGTTCTGACTTAGAAACATGGCCGCGATGGCCTTGACGGCGGTCATCTCATATTTGTTCAGGCGCAGAACATCACGCAGATCATAGCCGCTTAAATCAAGTTGCTGGCCAGATTGCCCGGCACTGGAAACCCAACTGTGATGGTCTTCCAGAAGTTCTTCCAGTGATTTACCGAGGGTTTCCAGTTTATGCCCCATATCATGATCGCCGCGTACATTTTTCTGTACGGCGTCGAACAATTCTGTGTTCATCATCAGGCTGTTGGCGGTCACGGCCCCTGTCAGATTGGTACGGCTGAACTTGGCGTTCGTCAGATCACTATCGGCCAGATTGGCGTTTGAAAAATTGGCCCCCTCACAATCGGCCTGTTTAATGATGGCGCCGGACAGATCAACATCTGAGAAATCCGCGCCGCGTGCATCGACATTTCTCAGATTGGCATTGGTCAGCCGCGCCCCGGTCAGAACTGTTTTTGTATTGGAAAGCGCACCTCGTCCCCGGTCTGTTAAAACGCCCTGGGCGTTACGGCGCATAATCTTGCCTTCGCGCAGGTCGGCGCCGGACAGATTCACGCCGGACATATTCGCCCCCGATAAATACGCACCGCGCAGATCCGCCCGTGCCAGATTGGTATTTCGCAAATCTACATTGCGCATATCGCAGGCAAAGAAGACGGTTCCTTCCATCTGGCAGGAGGACATATCCGCTCCGGCAATCCGTGATCCCGTAAAGTCGGCATGAGACAGATCACACTCACTGAAATCCAGCCCGGAAACGTCCTTGAACTTGATGACAGCCCTTGCGCCGCCCTGCATTCCTTTTAAATAGTCAGCATGAAGACGGATGATTCTGGCAATAGCTTCCTGACTGAGCATGGGTAACTCAGTTTCATCAGGAACTTCGACGAATTCTTCTCTAGCCATTGATCTCCTTGCAGTTGTGCAAGTTTCTTTCAAATCAATGATATAGAGAAAGAATTTAGAATTTATGAAAGATTTTAAAAATAATTCAGGATGCCGATATCTGATTTCCCGCGTCCCTCAGACGCCAGAATGCCTTTGGCCATTTCTTTTCCAAGCTCCACGCCGAACTGATCAAAGCTGTTCAGGCGCCAGATGATGCCCTGTACAAAGATTTTATGTTCGTACAGAGCGATGAGCCCGCCGAGGTGATAAGGATTTATTTCCTCAAAAAGCAGGATACTGGACGGGCGGTTGCCTTCAAAGACCCGTTGCGGATTGCCGGTTGCTTCTTCCAGCGTGCGTCCGTGCATCAGGGCTTCGGCCTGTGCCACCATATTGGCCAGCAGCAATTTGTGATGCTCCCCAACCGTATTTTGGGAGGTCTTCGGGGCGATAAAGTCGCAGGGAATAATATCCGTTCCCTGATGCAAAAGCTGGAAAAACGCATGCTGGCCATTTGTGCCGGGCTCCCCGAAGACTACAGGCCCGGTATCGTAAGAAACGGCCTCTCCGTCCCGTGTCACGCGCTTGCCGTTGGATTCCATGTCCAGTTGCTGAAGAAAGGCCGGGAAGCGGTGTAAATATTGATCGTAAGGAATCACCGCCTGCGCGGCACATCCCAGAAAATTCCGGTTCCAGATTCCAAACAGGGCGGTCAGAACCGGGATATTACGATCCAGCGGTGCGCCCTGAAAATAACGGTCCATGGCATACGCGCCGTTTAACAGCGCTTCAAAGTGGTCATATCCAAGGCTCAGGCAAATCGACAGGCCGATGGCCGACCACAGGCTGTAACGTCCGCCTACCCAGTTTTCAAAAGGAAACATCCGGGCCGGGTTAATACCGAACTGACGTACGGCGTCCTCGTTTGTGGACATGGCGGCAAAGTGGTCTTTGGCGGCGTCTTCGTTGCTCAGCTTCTCTATTAACCAATTTTTGGCAGTTGTGGCGTTGGCCATGGTTTCCTGCGTGGTGAAAGTCTTGGAGGCCACCAGAAACAGGGTCGTTTCGGGATTAATCCGTTTTAAAACTTCCGAAATGTGCGTCCCGTCGACATTGGAAACAAAATAGCTGGTGATGTCTGCCTTCTGCCATGGTTTTAGTGCCTCACAAACCATGTAAGGCCCAAGATCAGAGCCGCCAATGCCGATATTAACAATGGTATTGATCTTTTGCCCTGTTGATCCCTTGATCTCACCGCTATGAACCGCCTCAGTGAAGGTTTTCATCTGTTGCCGGACGCGTTCCACAAAGGGCATGACGTTTTCACTCTCAACCATGACTGTTTCATCCGCCGGGCGGCGCAAAGCGGTGTGAAGCACGGCGCGACCTTCGGTGGTATTGATTTTTTCGCCGGAAAACATTTTGTCGCGCCAGCCGTCAAGGTCTTCCTGTCTGGCAAGGTTTACAAGCAGTTCAATGGTTTTCTGAGTGATGCGCTGGCGTGAATAATCGAATAACAGGCCGTCTTGTTCGACATGACAGTTTTTAAATCTTGCAGGATCTTCCGCAAACAGAGTAGAGATTTTCCGCCCCTGCATCATTTGTGCATGGATCTCCAGCGCTTGCCAGGCGGGACTTTGCATTAGATCACTGGACATTCGGGAGTTCGCTGAGTCTGGTAACATGTTCTTCCTCCAATCCTTCGGGCTTGCCGACAATCACATAAACCATTTTTTCAGGCTTCAGGTATTTTTGCGCCGTACGCAGGATGTCTTCTTTGGTGACCTGATTGTAAGCCGCCGCGCGCATATCCAGATAATCAATCGGCAGGCCATCTAACTGCATTCCCAGTAGCAAGGATGAAATATTGGATGTGGAGGACAAGGTCAGGGGCAGAGAGCCGTTAATATAAGACACGGCATCGTGTAATTCCTTGTCTGTGACCGGCTCTGTGGTCATTTTGACCAGTTCTGCTTCCGCCAGTTTGATCATCTCCCCGGCATTTTTATTCGCCGTTGAGCTGGCAAGCGTTAGAAAATCAACATGTTCCATTTGGGTCAGATAGGTATATATTCCGTAGGTCAGGCCGCGCTTTTCGCGGACTTCCTCCGTCAGGCGAGAGCCAAACCCGCCAGCGCCCAGAATCTGGTTCATGACCTGAAAGGCGTAATAGTCCGGGTCTGTCCGCGGCAGGGCGGGTAAATAAGCATTCACAATGGATTGCGGAATGTCCGTTTCGTACAGATAGGTTGTGCCCTGATTTGTCAGATCAAAATCTTGCGTAGACATGCCGAGTGATTGTTGTTTCGGCAGGGAGCCAAAAATCTGATCAATCATGATTTTGGCCTCTTCGGCGGAAACGTCCCCGACAATGGCAATGTTCAAAACATCTTTGGCAAGGCGTTGACTCACAAACGTTTGCAGGTCGTCTTTGGTCAGGGCTTCCAGCGTTGAGATCGTGCCACCGCTGTTCAGGGCATAGGGCTGGCCTTCGAAAATCACATCATTGGCCAGCCGCGCTGCAATCCAGCCGGGATCGGACAAAGAGGAACGGATGCGCGCAATATTGGCGTCTTTCATCCGCTTTACATCCGCCTCTTCAAAACGCGGCACAGTCAGGGCCAGATGCAGAAGCTCCGCCGCGCGGTCTTTGGTCGAGGTGCGCGTTTTCAATGACCCGCCGAACGTATCTCGCCCCGAAGCAAAACCGAGGGAAATCGACTTTTCTCTGAGCTCGCCCTGAAAATCGGAAGATGTCAGGTCTCCTGCTCCTTCGTCCATGGTATTGGAGGCGAGTTTTGCCAGACCTTGTTTGTCTGCTGTGTCGTATTGTGCTCCGGCATTGTCAAAGGCAAAATCAAGGGCAATCACGGGAATGCTGTGGTCTTCGACCAGCCAGAAACTCAAGCCGCTCTGCGTTTGATGTTCCTGAATATCCAGGAATTTATCCCGCTCTCTGGCTTGCGCGGAAAAAGACATGAGGAGAGAAAAGAGAACGGTCAACGTCATTGCGAGCGAACACAGTGAGCGCGGCAATCCATGGATGTCTTTTCTGGATTGCTTCACCTTGTAAAACAAGGTTCGCAATGACGCCTTATTGTTTTTCATCATGGACGTCGCCCCCCTCCGGCAGTAAATATCCCGTCACGACCAGCTTGTTTTTATCATCCGGGTTCAGGTAGGTGATCACGGTCTGCTGCACATCTTCTTTGGTCATTGCCTGCATATCTCGGGCCCAGTACTCGATATCCTCCACACTCTGTCCGGATGTCAGGGCGCGCCCGAACACCATGGCCGGGCCGGTTACACTATCCAGCGCATAAATTGCATCGGCCTGAATGCGATCTTTGGCCTCGGCGAGTTCTTCATCCGTAATGCCGTCCACCATAATTTTTCTTAACTCAGCTTCCAGAGCGTTCTCCAAAGCTTTTAAATCAGTTCCGGGCAGAGGGGTGGCATACAGATACAGGCGGCCAGCATCATAGGTATCGTTATTTACACTCATGCCTGCATTGCTGGCCAGTTTTTGCTCCACGACCAAAGAGCGGTAAAGCCGGGTTGTCGGGCCACCGCTTAAGATATCTTCCAGAATTTGCAAGGCGTAGGCATCTTTCTTGTTCTCCCGCACGGAGGGCACACGCTGGATCTGAACAACTTGCGGCTGCTGAATACGCGGGTGGGAATAGGTGACGTGATCATGTCCGGTAAAGGGAGCAATTTCAGGGCGTTTGCGCGCCTCATCCAGATAGGGATAGGGTTTGAGCAGCCCGTAATATTTCTGCGCCAGAGGTAGCAATTCCTCCATTGTGATATCGCCGGAAACCACCAGATACGCATTATTCGGCGCATACCAGTGTTTGTAGAAAGCCGTGGCATCTTCTGCTGTCAGGTTTGCGATTTCCTCCATCCAGCCAATCAGGGGAATACCGTAAGGATGTTTGGGAAACAGATTATAGCCAAGTTGCTCATAGAAACGTCCCGCCGGGTCATTCTCCGTTCTCTGGCGGCGTTCTTCCATCACTACTTTCTGCTCGGAGCCAAATTCATTTGGCGGCAAAATCAAACCTTGCATGCGGTCGGCTTCCATTTTCATCACCTCCTCCAGATGAGAGGCTTCAATGGACTGGAAATAAGCGGTGTAGTCGTACGACGTAAATGCATTGTCATTGCCGCCAAGGGCGCGGACACGCTTTGAAAATTCACCCGCTGGTACATTTTCAGAGCCTTTGAACATCAGATGTTCAAACATATGCGCCAGCCCGGATTTGCCGAGTGGATCATCGGCCCCGCCCACGCGATACCAGACCATATGCGTGACAATCGGGGCGCGGTGGTTTTCGATCAGGACGATTTGCAGCCCGTTTTCAAGAGTGGCGGTTTTGGCATTAAAGGTCTTGTCCTGTGCGCATACAAACGAAGAATAAAAACAGGTAAAAATAATTAAAGCTGTTATTCCGAACGCCTCGCGGAGGCGGAGGAATCTCCTGACTGATTTATGAGATTTCTCGGC
>CAKZKV010000119.1 GCA_937124505.1 uncultured Alphaproteobacteria bacterium | reverse complement strand
TTCCGTCTATCGGAAAAGAAGACAGATCGGCGTTGAACTGGCTAAGGAAGCCCCTGTCGAGGGGGCGGATGTGATTGTCCCTGTACCGGATAGCGGTGTGCCGAGTGCCATCGGGTTTTCTCAGGAAAGCGGTGTGCCGTTTGATCTGGGCATTATTCGTAACCACTATGTCGGGCGGACGTTTATCGAACCGGGGCAGAAAATCAGAAATCTGGGTGTACGTCTCAAGCACAACGCCAATCGTGGAGTTCTACAAGGCAAGAATGTGGTGCTGGTCGATGACTCAATCGTCCGTGGCACGACGTCCCGCAAGATTGTAGAAATGGTGCGGGGAGCGGGAGCAAAGAGCGTCCACATGCGCATTACCTCCCCGCCGACCAAACATCCCTGTTTCTACGGGATTGATACGCCGTCTTCCGAGGAACTGCTCGCCCATAATATGGATGTGGAAGGGATCGCGAATCAGATTGGTGCGGATAGCCTCGCTTATGTGTCTCTTGATGGCTTGTACCGGGCAATGAATATTAAAGAAGGCCGGGATGATCACAAACCTGCCTATTGTGATGCCTGTTTTTCCGGCGATTACCCGGTGGAATTGGTAGATCATGAAACCCGCAATTGCAGCGGCAAAATCTTGAAAGCAGTCTAGTATGGATAAAAAAGTTGCTCTGATTACCGGCGCCTCCAGAGGGATTGGACGTGCGACGGCCATAAAATTCGCCAAAGAAAACATTCATGTAGTGGCACTCGCCCGAACGGTTGGTGCGCTGGAAGAGCTTGAGGATGACATCACCGCCGCCGGAGGGAGTTGTACCCTGATCCCGCAGGATTTAAAAGACGTACAGCTTCTGGAAAACCTTGGCCCTGCTCTGGCGGATAGGCTGGGGCGGCTGGACATCTTTATTGCCAATGCCGGATTACTTGGGACGCTTGGGCCTCTGGCGCATGCATCCCCCAAAGAAGTGGAGATGATATTCAAGGTGAATGTGCTGGCCAATCAGGCTTTGATCCGCACGCTGGACCCCCTGTTGCGTCAATCAGAAGATGCGCATGTTGTGACGGTTTTAACGAGTCCGGGGGCCAAAGCCGGGCGTGCCTATTGGGGCGTTTACGGAGCAACCAAGGCAGCACTGGACAGTTTGACCAACGCATATGCGCAGGAAGTGGAACAAACTCATATCAAGGTTCATGGTTATAATCCGGGGGCGGTGCGCACAAAAATGCGGGCGCAGGCCATGCCGGGAGAAGACCCGGAAACACTGCCGCCTCCAGAGGAAGCGGCAGAAGAAATTTTTAAGTTAGTATCAGAAGCCTGAGGTCAGGCTGCTTTTTTCGAAGACTTTGATTTTGAGTCATTGGCCGCCGGGGTGTTTTCGTAAATGACGGTTTGGGTTGGGAACGGAATAGTGATTCCGTCTTTATCCAGTGCCTCTTTCAAGGCCTTGGTCAGGTCCCATTTCAGATTCCAGTAATCGCTGGATTTACACCAGAAGCGGGCAATCAGATCGACGGAGGAACTGCCAAGATTGGAGGTCATGACGGCGGGTTCCTTGCCTTCTGTAGTGACCAGACGTTCTTCGCTATCCAAAACTTTCTGGATGGTTTTCAGGGCCTTGCCGATATCATCATTATAGCTGATCCCAAGATTGATATCCATGCGGCGCTGGGTATTGCGGGAGTAGTTGTAGAGTGTAGAGCCCCAAATTGCGCTGTTCGGCGCGAAAATATAAACATTGTCCGGGGTGGAGAGTTCGGTTCCAAACAGTCCCAAGGATTTAACCGTGCCACCTGTGCCGCCAAAGTCGATGTAATCGCCGACGTTAAACGGACGCAGGATCAGCATCATGACGCCTGCCGCAATATTGGACAGGGTTCCCTGTAACGCCAGACCGATGGCCAGACCGGCAGCACCGAGAACGGCAATCAGGGAGGCCGTCTGGACGCCGAATTGTCCAAGAACAATCACGCCAGCGAAAATGAATATAGCATATTTTGCAAAGCCGCCTAGAAAACTGCCGAGCGTTTCGTCGAGAGCCTTGAGGTTCGCAATTGATTTTTGAGTGTACTTACCGATGATCCATCCTGCACCCAGTACAAGAATACCGGACAGAAGCCGCATGCCGTATTCCAGAAATACTTCCATATCCATTGTCATGTCCATATTAAATCCCTTTCTGTTAATCCTTCCTGGCCAACATAAATTGTTTTAGAGAAGATATCAAGGAAAGGAGGTTATCTGACTTGCTCCAGCCGTTTCAGGGCTTCCAGAAGCTTGGCTTCCGAACAGGCAAAGCACAGACGGATATATCCTTCACTGCTCTGACCGAAAGCGCAACCCGGCGCAAGGCTTAGAGATACCTCGTCAATCAGTTCGCGGCAGTAAGACATACAGTCTGGTTTGTTTTTATTACGGAAGAAAGCATAGAAGGTGGCCTGAATTTCAGCGCATTCAAATTCCGGGTGTGCTGCAAAAAACTCATTCAGAATGTCTTTGTTTTTGCGCCAGCGGTCGATTTGTCCCGCAATAAACTCCTCACCTTCCCGCAGGGCGGTTCCTCCGGCCAGTTGGATAAAACTGGCGGGCCCCATATTGTCGTAAAGGGCGATGTCGCGGATGACTTCTTCAGCAAAAGTCGGGCCGACCAGCCATCCCAGACGCCAGCCCGTCATGGCATAGGCCTTGGAAAAGCTGTTGACGACATAGAGTTTGTCGTCGGCTGTTGCGTGGGTCAGAAAACTGGGGGCGTGCGCTTTGTCAAAGACAATACGGCCATAAACCTCATCCGCAATAATCCAGATATTCTGTTCGCGGGCGAAGTCCAGAACGGCCTTGATTTCATGGTCTTTCATCATCCAGCCGGTCGGATTGGACGGCGTCACAATCAGGATGGCTTTGGTTTCCGGTGTGACGGCGGCAAATAATTCGTTTAAGTCCAGTTTCCAGTTTCCGTTTTCTTCACGTAAGGAGACCTGATTAACTTTTGCGCGGGCGATTTCGGCGGCGCCGAGCAGGTTCTTCCATATGGGCGTGACGGCCAGAATTTCATCTCCCGCATCCAGAATACTGGTCAGGGCCAGATGCATGGCGGTCGTACCGGAACCTGTTAAAAACAGGCGGTTGGGTTCAATGTTCAGATCGTAAATTCGCCTGTAATAATCCGAGAGGTCTTGCCTGACCGATGGATAACCCAGAACCGGCGCATAAAAGGTTTTGCCTTCTTGCATGGCCTGACTGGCGGTATCAATGATAAAATCAGGGGTCGCGGCACATCCTTCCCCTTGTCCCAGAGACAGGATGTCAGGTTTGCGCCAGCCGTAACGCAACATTTCCGCACCGGCATTCGGGGTTAGATATTCAAGGTCTTTTCTAAAATCGTGGTGTCTTCTGGTGTTGTTATTCATATAGGCCTTCATCAACATGGCTTGCTACTTTCTTATCTATCCCCGTCATGCATAAAAAAACAGGGAAGTTTTTTGGTTTCTTTTCTAATACTTTTAAGGAAGTGGGCGTATGACGCTATGCGAAGGTTATTTGCGGGACTTACCCGCCGCTGCACATGCTGCTGCTGCCGCTTGCATGAGCATAGCGGACATAAGCAGAACAGAAGATGTGATGAGTAATTGCATCAGCATACTTTCAGTTTACACATAAAAAACGAAAAGTTGCAAATTTATTTTTTACAGCCTCTCTTGAGAGAGGATTTCTTCGTCACGTATGTTCAAGGCACGGGGTTCTTCGCCATGTTTCCGGACGATCTCTATAATTTTTTGTGTGATGTCCATTAGCAACGCTTCGTCCGTGCCCCTAGCGACGATACTTAATCCCAAAACGCCGCCGCGGTAATGTGGGTAGCTGCCGATTTCGATGTCCGGGCAGGTTTGTTGCAACTCTCCAAGATCCGGGGCAAGAACGCTCTCGGGAAGGCCGCAGGAAATTGTATTGGACAAGACTGGAGCGCCGACATCAATCATCTCGATGACATGGTCATACATAGCGCGCATGATCTTTGGGACGCCGGCCAGAACAAACACATTTTCAAGATTAAAGCCGGGAGCAGCGGAGACGGGGTTCGGGATCAGTTTAGCGCCCTGTGGCAGCAGGGCCATCTTTTTGCGGGCGTCCGTGAAATTTTCTTCCCCGTAGTAATCCAGCAGAATCTTTTCGGCCTCTTCATTCATGACCAGTTTTTTGTCGAGGGCTTTGGCCACGCACGCCGAGGTAATATCATCGTGTGTTGGGCCTATACCCCCGGTTGTGATCACATAATCAACCTGTTGCCGCAGTTCGTTGACAGTATGAATGATGGATTTCTCTGTGTCGGCGATAATACGCACTTCTTCCAGACGGATGCCGCTTTCCAGAAGTTTCTGGGCAAGCCAGGGTGTATTAATGTCCTGTGTACGCCCCGTCAGGATTTCATTTCCAATAATGATCAGCGCGGCAGTGTAGGTTTTGTTTGTATGGTTTTTTTGTTCTTCTGACACAGGCAGGCCTTATTCGTTGTTTTTCTGTATTGGATACCTTATAAAAAGGAATTATTATCTTCTACGTGAAGAAATATAATATTTTTTTAATATAAATGGAAAGAGTAAAAATGTTTCAGGCCTCACGCCAGAAAAACGCCGCAGGTGTAGAGTTGCATCCTCTGGAAGATTTTGAGGGAATGCGAAAGGCTGGAAAATTGGCCGCGGAAACACTGGACATGATTACCGACCATGTTGTTCCCGGTGTGACAACGGAAGAACTGGACCGCCTGTGCTATGAGTTTATCACGAAGAACGGCGCGATTCCCGCGCCATTGAATTATAAAGGATTTCCGAAGTCGATCTGCACCTCCATCAATCATGTGGTCTGCCATGGCATTCCGGGGGACAAGAAGCTGTTAAACGGTGATATCGTCAATATTGACGTGACGGTCATTCTGGACGGTTGGCACGGTGACACCAGCCGTATGTACGGCGTGGGAGATAAGATTTCCGTGAAAGCCCGGAATCTGATGGACGTAACCTATGATGCCATGATGAAGGGGATTGAGGTCGTCCGGCCCGGAGCAACACTTGGCGATATCGGGCACGCCATTCAAGAATATGCTGAAAGCCATCGTTTCTCTGTGGTGCGTGATTTCTGTGGTCATGGTCTGGGAAAGGTGTTTCATGCCCCGCCCTCCGTTGTGCATTACGGCGAGCCGGGAATGGGGATGCGACTGGAACCGGGGATGTTCTTTACCATTGAGCCGATGATCAATGCCGGTGGATATGCGACGAAAACACTTCCCGACGGCTGGACGGCGGTGACCCGTGATCGCAGTCTCTCTGCCCAATATGAACACTCTCTGGCCGTGACGGAAGACGGATTTGAAATCTTTACGCATTCGCTCAAGGGTTATACCAAGTGGCCGTATGCGTAAAAAACCCTCTAAAAACTCTCTATATTAAAAGAGAGTTTTTTAGGAGTTTCTATAAATTCCTCTTCGATTCTTTGTGGCTTCGCGTTAGAAGTAACTATGTCTGCTGAAAAACAGGAACAATCGCCCCATTACAAAGGCCACCGTGACCGCCTGCGTCAAAGATTTATTCAGGGCGGAGCGGCGGCGCTGGCGGATTATGAGTTGTTGGAGCTGGTGTTATTTATGGCCATCCCGCGTCGGGACGTGAAACCACTCGCCAAGGCACTTATCAAGGAATTTGGAGATTATAAAGGTGTGTTAAATGCCTCTCATGAAAAACTGGCGGCGTTTAACGGCCTGTCGGAAACATCGGCTATTGCCTTAAAATCGGTTCAGGCGGCGGCGCAACGCCTGATGAAATGTGAAGTGATGAACAAGCCCGTCCTGAATTCCTGGGCGCGGCTGATTGACTATTGCACGGCGACGATGGCGCATGAAAAGAAGGAATTTTTCCGCATCCTGTTTTTAAACAAGAAAAATGAACTGATTTCCGATGAAATTCAGGGTAGTGGGACGATCGACCATACGCCGGTCTATGTGCGGGAAGTTGCCGCACGGTCTCTGGAGTTGGGGGCGACCGCCCTGATTCTGGTTCATAACCATCCCAGCGGCGATTCAACACCATCTCCAGAGGATATTACGATGACCCGGGACATTGTTCATGCGTTGGAACCTCTCGGGATTGTGATACATGACCACTTGATTATTTCTAAAAATGGACATACAAGTTTACGAAGTCAGGGAATTTTGTAGGAATATTGTCTTATGTGGGAAAACCTGAAAGGTTTTTTGGCAGATTATAAAATGACGGCAATCAAGTTGTTGTTTGCATTGCTGATTGTGTTTATAATCGTCCAGTATAATTCTTACGGAGAGAGAGCCGCAGCACATTACATTTTTTTGCAAATTAAAAACGGTATTATTCGCGAGATTTGTATTGCGCCGTCTAAAAATATTGTGTCCGATTTTGAAGAGGGGATTAATAATACTTATATTATCGTCAAGGATCGGCAAATTCCAGTTGAGGCAAAATGGGGCACTGTGATTCCCAGAGATAATTTGTACATGATTATTATCATGGATAAGGATCGCGATGGTAGACGAGTCTATGAAACTGATGATATCAATGCCAGACTTCTTTTGGCGACAAAAGACAAAGATGAAGAAGCGGAAGGTTGCCGCTCTTTTTACCATATAAGCAGGAAAGCAGTATTTTAACATGATCCCACGTTATACACGCCCTGAAATGTCCGCGATTTGGGCCGCGGAAAACAAGTTTCGTATTATGCTGGAAATTGAAACACTTGCCGCCGAAAAAATGGAGGGCATGGGGACGATCCCGAAAGGTGTTGCCAAGGCAGTCCGTGAGCGCGGCGGATTTGATATTGAACGCATTGATGAAATTGAAAAAGAAGTCAAACATGATGTGATCGCGTTTTTAACGTCCGTGGCTGAGCATGTGGGCGAAGAAGCCCGGTATGTGCATCAGGGGATGACGTCCTCCGATGTGTTGGATACGACTTTTTCCGTACAGTTGAAAGAAGCGGCGGATTTGTTGCTGGAAGGTCTGGACAAGCTGTGTGCCGCTTTGGAAAAACGGGCGAAAGAGCATAAGGACACGCTCTGTATTGGCCGCTCCCACGGGATTCACGCCGAGCCAACGACCTTTGGTTTGAAGCTGGCGGGACATTATGCGGCGTTCAGTCGCGCCCGGCAC
>CAKZKV010000118.1 GCA_937124505.1 uncultured Alphaproteobacteria bacterium | reverse complement strand
GATCCTGTAAAAGTCAATGCAGAAAGAACAAATATGATCAGGACAGAGGTATCTCTTTTATGCAGAAAGTAAAGGGCCGGGGTGCTGGCCCAGAAAATGGTCAGGATTGTAAGGAAGTATAAGCCACCAAATGAGACGACTTGTGCGACAGGTAATACTCCGGCCCACGCATAGGCGAAATTATTCCATGGGAATCCGGTAAAGAGAAACCCTCTGGCAACTTCGCTGAGAACTAACGCCGTTACAAATGCAAACCAGCCGCTCAGATGTTCCAGATCATAGCGTCCGGCAAAAAACGAAATTGTAAAAGCAGGGAACAGGGCCAGTAACGCCGGCAAACCACACAAGGCAAGCGGGTAAGCCCACAAAAAGCTCTCATTCCCCGGAACCAGCAAGGCATTTGAGATCCAGCTAAGGCTAAAGACAAAATATCCAAATGAAAAAAGCCATGTATAGAGAAAATAGATTTTCTTCTTGTCTGTTCTTTGAAGCGCAAAAAACAGTGCCGGGAGTCCTATAAATAAGACAGGTGCCAGATTATACGGCGCCATGGCCAGATGTGACAAACTTCCGGCAGCAAAACATAACAAAGCCAATGCCAAATTACGTAACATACTTTATTTTTAGCATGTGAAAGAGTGTTGTGCTAGGCATTATGCCCGGAATACAGCATTCTGGATTACGATTGAAAGGCGTTGCATTTACGCATATTGGCAATGCGCTGGTCTATGAATTGTTGTTTGACGGCCTCTTTCCCCGGGGGTGCGGGCATAATAGCATTCGCAATCAGATTAAAGTGTTGCAGGATTGATTCTGCTTCCTGTGAAAAATCGGGGCTATCCTGTTTCATCTCAAGCAGGGCCTGACAATCCGCACCTTTTTCAATGTCCCAATATCGTCCCAGTCTCTTTGTGCGGGGAATGTCCAGATGGTCGAGTTTGACATGCGCACATTCATGCCGGAATAAAAATTCCTGAAGCAAAGGATGTAAAAACGGCATATTACTTTCATCGAAATAAATGCGGTCTTCATGAACGATTCCCCCATCTTTCCCAACCTCAAAATCTCCTGCGGCGGCCAGGAATCCTCCGAAATTAACAATTTGTTCGCTTGTCCCCGGATAGACCTTAATTTCTCTGTTTGAATCGACAATGCAAGCCGGCGGTGTGATCAGGCCGTATTCTTTTATCTCAAGCTGTTCCTTCGCATGTAACGGTGTGAGAGCGCTTGAAATAAGCCAGAACACAGTCAGGGCAAGGAGAGGGAAAGGTTTCATGATAGGTGTCTTACAAATGACTTATTTTTAAACGGTTAACGCGTCTGGGGTCGGCATCGATAACTTCGAATGTGATCCCGCTTTCCTTATGGGTGAGGATTTCGCCTCTGGCCGGGATGCGTCCCGCGATTGAGAAGACAAGTCCTCCCAATGTATCGACATCCTCCCGTTCGTCATTATTCAGGATTTGTCCGAATTCTTTTTCAAACTCCTCCAGATCATAACGCGCATCAACAATGATGCTGCCATCGGCGTTACGTGTCAAAGCCGGCTGGATATCGTTATCAAATTCATCATCAATTTCGCCGACAATGTTTTCGACGATATCTCCAATTGTGACCAATCCATCAATCCCGCCATATTCATCAACCACCAGAGCCATATGTTTGGTGGTTTGTTGCATTTGTAGCATCAGGTCTATGACCGGCATGGCAGGGGACACAATCGGCACGGAACGAATTAAGTCCTTAATTTTGAAATCCTGATGTCCTTTGGCCAGTTCCGCCATGATGTCCTTGATGTGAATAGTGCCGATAATATCATCCAGATCTTCCCGGTAAACAGGCAGGCGGCTATATTGCCTTTCGGAGAGGAGTTCAAATAGTTTGGCTTTATCCGTGTCCAGGGCAATGGCAATGATATCTGCGCGTGGAACCATGACGTCAATCACGGTCAGGTCACGCAGGTTCAGGATATTGGAAATCAGCAGGCGTTCATGCGGCGCAATCTGTTCTTCGGGGTGATCCTCGTATTCTTCGATCACTTCCTCAAGGGCTTCTCGCAAGGATGTATCCGGGGCGGATGATCTGGATTTAATCAACTCCCGAATCCATGAAAAAGAGGAATGATAATTGTGTTTAGGGGATGTACTTTTTTCAGGTATTCGTCCCGACGGCGGTTCTGCATCCTGTTCCGAAAGGACATCTTCAGCTTTTTTCAACATGATTTAACTATTTTATCATACTAATTGCTGTCCAAGGTAGGGGTTTTTTATCCCCAGGCGCTGTAAAATCCAGATTTCCATACTTTCCATGTGTTCAGCATCTTCTTCATTTTCATGATCATAGCCCAGTAAATGAAGTGTTCCATGAACAATGAGGTGTATAAAATGTTCCTTGTTGCTTTTTAGTTGCTCTTCGGCTTCCTTGAGGACTGTTTCCCGCGCCAGAATGATATCGCCGAGCGGCGCGTCCGGCCCATCTTCCCCGGTTTCAAAAGACAGAACATTTGTGGATTTATCTTTGCCGCGATATTCACGGTTCAGGGTTCGTACCAGATCGTCGTGTGCCAGCAGAATACTGATTTCACAGGCCCGATTCTTAGAAAATTGTGTACAAAACAAAGCCTCGCGTACGGCAATTTCCGCAATGTCATGAACATTGAAATCCAGAGAGTTCCATCCGGGATCCGCAATCTGGATTTCAACAGCGAAGGTGCGCTGCAGGGGGAGGTCGGGGTCAGTTTTTTCTGTGTTCATAGGCTTCGATAATCCTGGCGACAAGGTGGTGTCGGACAACGTCCTTTTCGCTGAACATGATAAACTTGATTTCGTTAATATCTCTTAAATATGCCATGGCTTCCGTCAGGCCCGACGTATCCCTCTTTGGCAGGTCGGTCTGGGTCGGGTCCCCTGTAATCACCATGCGCGAACCATTGCCCATCCGTGTGAGAAACATTTTCATCTGGGCAGGGGTGGCGTTTTGCGCTTCGTCCAGAATAACGAAGGCATTTTTGAGTGTCCGTCCACGCATAAAGGCCAGCGGCGCAATCTCGATATCCCCGTTTTCCATTTTTTTCTCAACTTTGTCCAAAGGGATCATGTCATACATGGCGTCATAGATCGGGCGCAAATAAGGGTCAACTTTCTCTTTCATGTCTCCTGGCAGGAATCCAAGATTTTCTCCGGCTTCGACGACCGGACGGGTGAAAATCAGGCGCTCTACTTCGCCGTTCATATACATCTCAATCCCCATGGCCACAGCCAG
>CAKZKV010000117.1 GCA_937124505.1 uncultured Alphaproteobacteria bacterium | reverse complement strand
TTTTGACTTCGCAGTCATGCCTTTATTTCTCATTACTTAAGTCTTTTAGCCGTTTTGCCTCTTCTTCCGCGTTCAGGACCTGCTTGTCCTCCGCATCACCGCCGATCCCCAGCAAGCGTTTGGCAACAGCCTGTGTACTGCTATCCGTATGGCCTGCTTCCCGGTCAATGGTTTCACGAATATTTTGAGGCGCTGCGGATGTTCCGGCCTGTTGCAGAAGCAGGGCTTCGGCCTGGCTTTGTGACGCGGTTTGTGACTGGCCGATCAGGGCTTTTTTGACCTGTTGTGTAACCTCTTTTTCCTGTGGACGCGGCGCACCGGGGCGCGGTTCCGGCAAGTTATAGCTGCTCGGCATTTCCAGCGGGGCGTGTTTCACCACCTTGAACTCATCCGGCGAGGATTTGGAAAGTCCCAAGGTTTCCTTCGCTCCGGAACAGGCGGAAAGAGACAACACTGATAACGTGAGAAGAGGCAGTAAACGCATGGGACCCTTACGACTTTTTTTCTGATTTCTGAGACAAGAATAAACTATCATAGGCGATCATGGCAATACCGATTACCACACAGGCATCGGCGATGTTAAAGGCCGGCCAGTGATGACCCATCAGATGAAAGTCCAGAAAATCATAAACCGCGCCGTAATGAACGCGGTCATAGATATTGCCGACAGATCCGCCGATAATCGTACCGCACGCCAGCGCGGTAAAGCAGTTCTGCGCCCGCAGCAGGATGACGAGAAACAGGGCCGTGATAACCGCGGCAACGGCAATCAGCAGTTGAACGCCCGTCTGCGTGTCCATTTGCATCATGCCGAAACTGACCCCTTCATTCCAGACATAGACCAGATTGAAAAAAGGGAAAACTTCAACGTGTCCGCCATTTTCAAGCACAAAATCACGAACCATGTTTTTGGAAATCTGGTCTGCCGCGAATAAGCCAAGAGCCAGCAGCAATCCTGATAACATCAGGGTCGGGTTAAACCAGGTCTGCTTTTGCTGTGCGTGCATGATATTGTACTGTCCCATTTTAAAGGCTATCCAGCATGTTTTTGAAAAAGCCGCGGGCGGACTGGTTGGCTTGATGGTCGAGCATGACATTTTCCGGGTGCGGCATCATACCAAGAATGGTTTTGTCCCGATTATAAATGCCGGCAATGTTCATGATAGAGCCGTTCGGGTTGGCGTGTTTTGTGTAATCACCGTTATCGTTGCAGTATTTAAAGGCAATAGAATCTGTATCTTCCAGTTCTTTCAGGATATTTTCATTGGCAAAGTAGTTTCCTTCTCCGTGCGCAACCGGCACGGTCATCATGTCTCCTTTGTCCAGATACCCTGAGGATGCTTCATATTTCAGGTGGACATTCTTGCAGATGAATTTCAAAGAATTGTTCCGTAACAAAGCTCCGGGAAGCAGTCCGGATTCAATCAAAATCTGAAAGCCATTACATACACCAAAGATGCGTGTTCCCGCTTCCGCTCTTTTGATCACGTCTTTCATGATCGGAGAATGCGCACCCATCGCGCCGCAACGCAGATAGTCCCCATAGGAAAAACCGCCCGGCAAAACAATGAGATCCGGCTTGCCCAAATCAGTTTCCTTGTGCCAGACCATCTGGACATCTTTGGCTCCGACCTGTTTGAGGGCCATCGCCATATCATGTTCTCTGTTGGTTCCGGGAAATATAATCAGCGCAATTTTCATCAGGTATTCTTATAACCTTTGACGCGCTTCGTCAAATAGCTCACGAATTTTATTAACATCCGGCATACCGCCCTCTGGCACAAAGAAATCTCGTGCCATATATAGTGTCGGGGTTGAGTAAATCCCGAGACTCATGGCCAGACTCATATTATCATCTATTCTCTGCTTGGCGGCGGCGCTGTTCGTGTCCTTCATAAATTGATCGTAATTCAAGCTCAGTTCCTGAGTCATGTTACGGATTTCTTCCTCATCATAGGCGCGGTTACCACCTTCAAGGAAATAGTCGTGGACTTCCAGAAACTTGTTTTGCTGACCAGCAGCATAAGCCATTCGGCCCATTTTTTCCGAACGCTCCCCGAAAAACGGCAGGAATTTGAACAAAAGCTCGACTTCCCCGTCTTTTTTGGCCGCTTCCCGCACAATCGGGTCAAGCTGGGCGCAAAACCCGCATTGGTAATCATAAAAAAGGGTCACCTGTAAGTTGGCAGGCTGCTCCGCGACCTGAACACGGTGGCCTTTGGCCACATGCGACATTTCATTAAGCGTCGCCCAGTTGCTATAGGCTGTATAGGCCGCATAGATTGACGTGGCGGCAATCGCCACGATAATCAGGTTAAAAGGAGTAATAATCTTGTTAATATCAAACTTACTCATTTACATTGTCCGCAGGGGCCTCTTCTTCATCAGGAACGATATTGCTTTCTTCGATCTCTGGAGTATCACCAGCAGGCGCTGGTTTATTGGACAGACGAATCTCGTCAATAACCGCCTTCATGCCGTCATACCCGAGATAGCCACGGTAAATGTCACCGTTGATGACAAACCCCGGAGTTCCGCGAATACCAATATCACGTGCAATCTCAATATTTTTTTCGAGGCGGTCAATAATGGCCTGATCATTCAACGCTGCTTTGAGTTTGTCCGCATCCAGGCCGCTTGATTCGGCGAGTGTCCGCAGGTTGGCTTCATTTTTAGGGCCGCCAAATTTCATGATGGCTGTGTGATATTCAAAGAATTTAGGGTCTTTTGCCGCTGCCGCTGACCATTTGGCACTTTCCAGTGAGCTTTCGCCCAGAATTGGCATATCAACGAGAATAACCTGCACGTTTGGATCTGCTTCCAGAAGAATATTCAGGTCGTCAAAGGCACGCTTGCAATAACCGCAATTGTAATCGTAAAATTCTACAATTTTGATGTCACCTGCAGGATTTCCGACCCGTGGCAAATCAGCAGTATCAAAGTATGCTTTGTGATCTTCCAGTTTTGCATTTTGCGCGGCTTCTTCTTCCTGTCTTTGTCTGACCTCAAATTCTTTCAAAGACTGGATAATCACATCAGGATTGTCCTTAATATACTCTTCAATGACGGCCTTGACCTGATCCTTGTTCATGTTGACAGGCGCAACTTCCTGTTGTGCGGCTGCTACTGTGGAAAGGGAAGAAACTGCCAGCAGCAGACTAAAAAAACGTGTGTAACGGTTCACATGAAACTCCTTCTTAAATTGAATATAAACAATATAGGTAAATTGTGCAGGTTCGCAAACTTCTTTCCTCTTTTTTAGCTATCTTTTTCTATTTCCTCAACATATTTCAGAATATCTTTTGCACGAATATTTTCAGAATTGTTCTCCTGGCTGTTTTCTATGACATATGTGGCAAATCGTTTGGCATCAGGCAGGCGTCTTTGCAAGACCGCTTCCTCCGCCAGATTTAGCCGGGCGCTGACTTCATTCCCCAGACGGCCATAGGCCGTTGCCAGAAGACGGTAGATCCGTGTTGATTTTTTTTCTGTCCGGCGTGCAATAGCAAGCTGCTCAATGGCTTCTTCCAGTTTTTCGAACTGGCTGTTCAGGCCGGCACTCTCAATCAGGGCATGTGCATAGGCGATGCGAATCAAGTCCGCTCTGGGGGCAAGCTCAACAGCTTTTCGATAAGCCGGTAAGGACTCATCTATCAGACTGAAATCAACCAGCATTTGCCCCTTCAATTCATAGAAATACGGATTGCCGGGTTCCTTTGCCAATAACTCATCGCTCAGGCGCAAGGCCTCCGCAACGTGGTTGGTTTTATAGGCAGCGATGGCCCGCGCGTACAGGGCCGCAATAGAATGATCGTCATCTTTATACTGCCACTGCACCTGTTCGGGGCGCGTAAAGCCCATGAGTTTAGCTTTCATGCGGGCAAAGTCCCCCGTCCACCGGGCCGGAACGTTTGTGCCGGCATAAGGCGATTGCTCAACTTTTGTGCGCAGAGCCTCCATACGGTTTGCGGTCAGGGGGTGTGTGCGTACATATTCCATTTGCTGGCTTTGAGGAAGCAATTCCTGCCCTTCCAGCTTCTCCATAAAGGTCAAAAGCCCTGTGGGATTAATTTTTGCATTCTC
>CAKZKV010000116.1 GCA_937124505.1 uncultured Alphaproteobacteria bacterium | reverse complement strand
TGATCTGGACATTTTAAATGAAGTGGGACAATACAGGATTAAAAACAGCAGAAGCGCGGGTTCGCGGACTGGGAAGCGCCAAAAGCGGCACAGACCACTGGATGATGCAACGTTTGACCGCAATTGCCAGCACACCGCTTGTTCTCTGGCTTATCTGGTCGGTTTGCACCCATGACTTTACCAGCTACATGATTTTTGATGGCTGGATTTCAGAACCGATCAATGCAATTTTAATGATCCTGCTGGTTATTTCCGTTTTTTACCATGCCGTATTGGGTGCGCAGGTGATTACGGAAGATTACATACACCACGAAGGATTGAAGATTTTTAAACTGGTGGGGCAACGGCTGGTCTTTTTTGGCTTGGCAGTTGGATGTATTTTTTCAATACTAAAACTCGCTTTTACCTGAGCTTTTGAATAATATAGGAAAAATTTTTAGAAAGAACTGGACGATGAATACTTTTAAGAAATTGTTTTTACTGACCTGCTGCTCCGCCATTGCGCTACCGGCATTGGCACAGGACCGCAGCCTAAGCGAAGCAGAGATCAATGAATTGTTTGAACAGATGTTCCTGAAAGAAGAACTTCTTATTGATACGGACGATGTTGAACTGGAAGACAAGCAACGGGAAGAAATCGGCGGAGAAATTCTGCAACATTATACAGAAGAGTTTTCACGTAAATTCAAGCACAGGGTCATTGCCGATGACGGTACCATTGGCGAGCCATTTCAGGTCAGTGAGAACCGTTACTGGTATAAGCAACGCCTGATTGCGGAAAAAGATTATAAGAATCTGAACATTGATTATAAAATCAAGGATATTGAACTGATGGGGCAGCGCGCTATTGCCCATGTCAACGTCATTGCGACTTATAAATCAGACCTGACCGATTACAAGCACGACCCAAAAATGACGGCGGACGGCATTGTAAAAAGCGAGTGTGAATACCAGATCAAACTGGATTTTGATGATATGCCGCGCATCACCTATGAGAACTGCACCATGAAAACACTGATTTCCAACATTGATCTGATCGAAGAGTCGGATTACAAGGAAGCTGCGAGGTATATGGTTAATCCACCCAAAAGAAAAGCGGAATATATTCTCGACGGTTTTAACCCTGCACAATTTACAAACTAACTATCTATTGATACTAAAACACGGAAGAACTCCATGCCCGAAAATTACCGGATTATTGACCACGAATATGACGTTGTTGTCGTAGGCGGCGGCGGATCGGGTTTGCGGGCGGTTGTCGGTTGCGTGGAAGCCGGGCTGTCCACGGCCTGTATTACCAAGGTGTTCCCGACCCGCTCCCACACCGTTGCCGCGCAAGGGGGGATCTCCGCCGCGCTTGGCAATATGGGACGCGATCACTGGACGTTTCATATGTATGACACGGTGAAGGGCTCCGACTGGCTGGGCGATCAGGATTCAATTGAATATATGTGCCGGGAAGCACCGCAGGCCGTGATTGAACTGGAACATTACGGCGTTCCCTTCTCCCGCACCGAAGAAGGCAAAATCTATCAGCGTGCCTTTGGCGGCATGACGGTCGATTTTGGCGAAGGCACGGCGCAACGCACCTGCGCCGCCGCAGACCGGACGGGCCACGCTATTTTGCACACGCTCTACCAACAAGCCCTGAAACACAATGCCGAATTCTTTATTGAATATTTCGCCCTTGACCTGATTATGAGTGATGACGGGGAATGCCTCGGCGTGATGGCCTGGGATCTGGACACAGGGTACATCCACCGTTTCCGCGCCCATCAGACAATTCTGGCGACGGGTGGTTACGGACGCGCCTATTTCTCCTGCACCTCTGCCCATACCTGCACCGGGGATGGGAATGCCATGGTCTTGCGCGCCGGTCTCCCTCTACAGGACATGGAATTCGTCCAGTTTCACCCGACAGGCATTTACGGCGCAGGCTGCCTGATCACAGAAGGCGTGCGCGGAGAAGGCGGCTATCTGACCAATTCCGAAGGCGAACGCTTTATGGAGCGCTATGCCCCGTCCGCCAAAGACCTTGCCAGCCGGGACGTGGTTTCCCGATCCATGACGATTGAAATCCGCGAAGGTCGCGGCGTTGGCGAGCATGGCGACCATATTCACCTGAACCTGATGCATCTGGATGCGGACATCATTCATGAACGCCTGCCGGGCATTGCCGAAAGCGCCCGGATTTTTGCCGGTGTGGACGTTACAAAAGAGCCGATCCCCGTCCTGCCGACCGTGCATTATAATATGGGTGGCATTCCGACGAATTTCCGTGCGGAGGTCTTAAACCCGACCGCCGACAATCCGAATAACACGGTTCCGGGTCTGATGGCCATTGGAGAAGCCGCCTGTGTGTCTGTCCACGGCGCCAACCGCCTCGGCTCCAATTCCCTGCTTGATCTGGTCGTTTTCGGACGCTCCGCCGCCATTCACTGCGCGGAAACCGTCACGCCGGGCGCAAAACACAAACCTTTTGGCAGCGATGACGGTACGCGTGCGCTGGAACGCCTCGACCACTTCCGCCATGCAAATGGCGATACCCGTACAGCAGAACTCCGCGGAAAAATGCAACGCACCATGCAGGATCACGCTGCCGTATTCCGCACGGAAGAAACACTGAAAGAAGGCTGCGTTCAAATTGACCGCTGCTATGCGGATCGGGTTGATCTGGGCATTGAAGACCGCTCCATGATTTTTAACACTGATCTGGTTGAGACGCTTGAACTGGATAACCTGCTGGCGCAATCCGTCGTCACACTGTATTCCGCCGAACGTCGTAAGGAGAGCCGCGGCGCGCACGCCCATGAAGATTATCCGGACCGCGATGATCAAAACTGGATGTGTCACAGCGTTTCATGGCTTGACCCGAATGGCCGTGTGACGTTTGGAAACCGCCCTGTGACCATGAAAACCAACGAAGTCGAGCCGATTCCTCCCAAGGCCCGCGTCTATTGATTTTTTACCAGCAAGACGCCGCAAGCCGTTATTCTTCAAAATGGCAGATTTTCTCTAGGCAAAAACGGGACTGTTGCATACAATAATATTAAAAAATATTAAAGTGTAATATGGACATAGATATCTCAATCGAAGATCATGAAGAGCCTTCATATGATTTCAGCACGTTTCGCGTTCTGGTTGTAGATGATTTTTCCTTTATTTCTGATCTGATCTCTTCTACCCTGAATGAAATGGGCATTGGCAGGGTCATCAAAGCAGGAAATGGCCTGACCGCAAAAAAACATCTACTAAATTACAATATGGTGCAAAATACCAATAACATAGATGTCGTGATCCTGGACTGGCTGATGCCCGAAATGAGCGGTGCGGCCTTTCTAAAATGGGTACGGGGACATGCCTCTGATACCATCAAATTTATGCCGGTTATTGTCTGCACGGCTTATACATCTCCGGATTTTGTCGAACAGGCGCGGGATTTAGGTGCGACAGAAGTTATGGTCAAGCCTGTCTCGGCAGAAAAACTGGCCAAGCGTATCCAGCATGTGATCGAACACCCCCGCCCTTTCATCAAATCACCCGATTTTTTTGGGCCTGACAGACGCCGCAAAATTATCGCTTTTAAAGGACAGGATCGCCGTAAAAACAAAATCGAAGACATGAAGACCTACCATGAATAACTCTGAAGAAAATAACAAAATCGAAGTTTATCACCGCCTGAACAAACTGAAACAGAAAACAGGATTCGGGCTGAATGACGACAAGGTTGGCCGCATTGATCCAAAAAGCATAACACGTGCGCAAAACCATATTGACGGGCAAGAGCAGGAATACGGCCTGATTGTTAAAGAAATTCTGGAAGATCTGGCCGCCACATGGAAAGAACTACAGACTTGTGAAGAGGCGTACCGCGATGACCTGATTGACCAAATCTATAATTACTCAAATAATTTGAAAGACCTTTCTTCGACTTATAATCATGACCTGATGCAGCATTTCAGCCTTTCCTTGCGAAATTTCTGCGAAAAAATTGATATTCACAAAGATGCACATAAAGTCATTGTCCAGGCGCATCTGGACGTGATGTGGATTACGCTGAATGAAAACCTGAAAGGCGAAAGCAGCCCCAAAGCCGAGGAATTGAAGAAGATTGTGGGTCAGGCCATTCAGAAATTCTTCTAAAACAGTCGGAGCGTCTGTGCCGAAGATGTTGTCGCCAGATTAAGCGCAACAATTCCCAGACTTTGACGCACGCGGGATGCCAGCAAGTTGGCCCCTTCTTCATTCTGATCCGCGACGGTCAAATCATCTGCACCGGATGTTAACGTATTAATTCGTTCTCTGGTATAAACCTCGCGGGTCTGGATTACATTCAGGTCAGACGTCAGGCTGCTGCCGAATTGTCGAAGTTGGTCTTTAGCGTCTTTCAGTCGCTCCAGAATATCGTTTACAACATCAATATCATTGAAATCAAACAACGGCAGGCCATCGGCAATGGACTGTAAATCTATTCCGTGTGTGACCAGCGTGCTGGTTTTGTCTGGATTAAAATCCGTTTGCAAATTTTCTCCCGCCAGAAGATTCACTCCGCGGTAATGGGCGTCCATCGAAATCTGCCCCAGCTCCTGCACGATGTCTTCATAGTCCCGGTGATGGTACTGGATGGTTGTTGAGGAATTTAAAGACGTGGCATGGGACAATATTTGCGCATTCGAAAGGTTATTGTTATAAATCGCCACGTCAGATATACGCCCATCAAAATACTGTCCGTTACCACTGAATGAAACCGTATCAAACCAAAGCGTTTCATATGCCCCGCCGATCCCAATATTCCCGGAGTGAGCCGGGAACGGTGTGTTATTCACGGTAACGGAACCGATACTGACACCATTCAAGTATCCCTCAAACCTGTTTTCCGCACTGCTGAATACAAAGGCCACATGATAGGTTTCACCTGCAACGATGGACGCGTGAATGTTATTT
>CAKZKV010000115.1 GCA_937124505.1 uncultured Alphaproteobacteria bacterium | reverse complement strand
GACATGTGAGTAGGTGCGTGAATTGACAATGCGCTGTGTGACTTTTAGCAGAAAATTTTCCGTAAATTCAATGTCACGTTCGAATGTCAGTCCCTGTCCGTTTTGCCAGTAAATGGTGGTTTTGTTTTCCGTGGACGATTTAACACGCCAGAGGCTATCTTTATCCGGGAGTAAGTCTCCACGCCCGGAGCTATCCAGCCACCCAAATTCCGCATAGCGCGGGAATTGCGTATGTTCAGGGGACATCACCGCGACGTTTTCTTTTTTCTCCAGCGTTTCAAAATATTTTTTCAAACGTATATCATCCAGACGGCCACCTTTCAGGTTGATACTTCCAATCAGGCTGTCATCTTCAAAACTGGTACGCGGATCTTGTGTAAGAACTTCCTTGCGGGGTTTGAATTCCGGTTCGCTGAAGCCGGTTTTAAGTTCCGCCTTTTTCTGTACGGCTTGCTTGTGGTAAGTGTCCATGCGCTCCATGTGCGGACTCAGAAAAAACATGTCAAACAGGATATAGACAATGCCGAAGGCAACGGCAAAAAGCATCAGGTTTTTCTGGTCTTCTTTATGAAGTTTGTTTTTTTGATGTGGTGCTGGCATGTGTTCTTAATTAATGTTCTTCGTTCTTTGAGGCCTTTTTATAACCCAAGACGTCACGCCACGCAAACCGTTCTGGCACGGGATCATGGATGTTTTTGTGACACCATGGATGACAGCTCAGGATTCGCCTGGTTCCCAGGAAGAGTCCTTTCAAAACACCATGGCGGGAAAGGGCCTCTTTTGTATATTCGGAGCAGGTCGGGTGATAGCGGCATGTCTCCCCGAAAAAAGGAGAAATAAAAATCTGATACAGACGGATGGGAATAGCCAGCATAAATTTCATGCATTGATCTCCAGCTTCTTCAAACACCATTTCAGGTCTTTTTGAAGGTCTGAGTAAGGGCGCTCCAGCGTTTCTGTTTTGCCGATCAGGACAAAGTCATATCCGGATTTAGCGTGGGTCGTGAGAATGTCATAGGCAAGGCCGCGCAGGCGGCGGCGAATACGGTTGCGTTTGACGGCCTGCTTGTACACCTTTTTTGTGATGGTCAGACCAAAGCGGGAGTGTTTAAGGTCATTAGGAACAGCCTGTAAAATAAGGCCTTTGGAAACCCAGCGTTTGCCATTTTTGGCAACATGCAAAAATTCAGGCCGCTTTTTCAAGCGGCCTATTAATTCCATTTTTTCACGTAGTGTCTGCATAGGAGACGGGCTCCTATTGTTATTAAGCGCTCAGACGCTTACGTCCTTTGGCACGACGACGGGCCAGTACAGCGCGGCCTTGTTTGGTGGCCATGCGGGCGCGAAAGCCGTGGCGGCGTTTGCGGACGAGATTACTAGGTTGAAACGTGCGTTTCATGGGCGTTCTCCGTTTATGTTTCGGTTATGCCTCAAGCGATGCCGAAAGTTAATATTTAAATTCAGCACCCCTTTTAATGGATTTTTAGCATAGATGTCAAGAACAGGCTTGCGATTTATTTAGGAAGGATTTATTGTCAATGAAAATAGCAGCAAAAATACAGGATTTTACATGTATCAAGACGAGCAAAACTGGAATGAAGTAGAAGGTGACGAAAAGGTAGGTTTTCTGGAGCAGATTAACCCGATTGGCGGAAAACACAAGGTTTCTCCGCAAACTTCAAAAGTGCACTGGCGTAATTTGCCTTTCTATAATGGTCTGGCCATGATCCGCGTTGTGGATTCCCTGTGGCCGAATAAAAAACTGAGAATTTATTATCTGACGGAGCAGGGAAATCTGTATCGTCTGAACGGAACGTCCCCGCCCATTCATGAAGTGAATGGCAAGGGGTTTATTAATGTTACAGAAGATAATGTTCTGGAATATTTGCGTTTCTTCTGTTTCTTTGTCCGCGGAGAGGAAGGCCCGTTCCTTATTTCCGAAGATGTGAATGATCCGCTTCTGCCGGAAATGGACGAGGCTACGAAAAATGCGTTTGCCAATGTGTTGCGTCCGGCCTCTTTCGAAGGACGCGATGAAAAAGGCAACTTCCGTTGTGATGCGGTTGTGTTCTATGCCAATGCTTTGTTTTTGGCGAACTTCTCCGTCCAGCCGTCCGGTATGATTGAAATGCTGGATGATGAGCCGATCCTGCCGGATATTCCGGTCCGCGTCGATCAGCCGGTCGATTAAGAAACGCAGGTTATGCGACTAGGTATATTTGATTCGGGAATGGGCGGTCTGTTGATCGCCCGTTCTGTTTCTGCGGCGCTTCCCAATATTGATCTGACCTATCTGGGTGATACGCTTCATCTGCCGTATGGGGCCAGATCAACGGAGGCAATTTACAGCTACACAGAGCGGGCGATTGACTTTCTGTTTCGGGAGCAGGATTGCCGTCTGATTATCGTGGCTTGCAATACGGCCAGCGCGGCGGCGCTGCGAAAAATTCAGCAAGGTTACCTGCCAAAACATTACCCGGATCGCCGCGTTCTGGGCGTTGTGGTGCCGACATTGGAATCCGCTCTGGAGGGTGGGCATCAGAATATTGGCCTGATTGCGACGAATTATATCATTGGTTCGGACATTTATAAGGCCGAACTGCAAAAGATTGACCCCGAGATTGAAATTCATTCCGTGGCTACGCCGTTGCTGGTTTCTCTGATTGAAAATCACGGGGAACAATGGTTGCCGTCTGTGCTAGAGAGCTATCTCTCGTTGTTGAAAGAAAAGCAGGTCGATAGCCTGATTCTTGGCTGCACGCATTATGTATCGATCAAGGACGAGGCCAGACAAATAATGGGGCAGCATGTCTCTATCATTTCTCAAGACGAGATCATTCCTGAAAAATTGAAAGACTATCTGGCACGCCACCCAGAAATAAGCGGAGATTTAACTTACAATGGGGATGAGCGGTTTTTTCTGACCGATATGACGTCCACCTATGCGCAGGCAGGGCGGAAGCTCTATGGCAGGGAGATACGGTTTCAAAAAGCGGTGTTGGATACGTTGGCATCCTGAGCGGAAGCGCATAGCGCTGAAAGCGAAGAATCTGAAGTCGTTCGTAAGATCCTTCGCCTATGGCTCAGGATGACAAAGAAGCCACAAAAATTTTGCATTGCAAAAAAAATAAATTTCATGTTTTATTGAAATTATGTGTTTTTGTCATGAACCAGCCATGAAGGCCTATAATCCGGAATTTCATATTAATTCCGGCACGGCGCTTGGTATAATCGGCTGACACAAACGTAATAAAACACAACTTGTCGGCCTGAAATTCCCCTTCGGCTGGCAAGTGAAAATCCTCCCTTAATTTAAGACTCGAATTTTCCTTTTTCCGCCAAAGATGCGTTTCAGGCCTCTGATACGAAAAGGAAAGGAAAATGATACAAAAAATATATGACATTGAGCCGATATTGGTGGATATGCCGATGCCGATTATCACACCGCGATTGATCTTGCGTCCGCCGCAAGCCGAAGATGGTGCGAAGCTGGCTGCAGCAATTAAGGAGACCTGGGACGACCTGAATCTCTGGATGCGTTGGGCCAAGGACTTCAATGACAGTACGGATGCTGAAAAGCGCGAAATCCTGTGCCGTCAGCAACAGGCCAAATTTTTGCTGCGTGAAAACCAGATGCTTTTTGCCTTTGAGCGGGAGAGTGGTGACTTCGCAGCTGGAACAGGCCTGCATGATGTGGACTGGTTAATCCGGCGCTTTGAAATCGGCTACTGGGTCTGCAAAAGCAAGCAGGGACGGGGATATGCGACGGAAATTACCAACGCTCTGACCCGCTATGCATTTGATGTGTTGAGCGCGCGCATGGTCGTGATCGGCCATGCAGAAGGAAACAAACGCTCTCAGCGCGTTATTGAGAAGCTGGGTTTTGTGCATTCTCACCGCTCGGAATATGGGGTCGCCCTGCCGGATGACACGATTGTGGCGGACCACATGTACACGCGTGAAAACACGGACGGTCTGCCTGATATTGATGTCAGGTGGGGAGAGAAGCCATGAAACCGCATCGGAATATTGCGCTTTTGAGTGCATATAACGTGATGATGGGCTTCTTGCCGATTTTTCCGGTGTTGATCCCGTTCTACAAAAACCAGATCGGCCTCTCCTTTCAGGACTTCCTGATTGGAGAGGTCGTTTTTGCTGCGGTGGTTGTGGCAATGGAGATCCCCTCTGGCTGGCTGTCGGATATCTGGAAAAGAAAACATTGCCTTTGTGTTGCGGCTGTCGTTGAAGGGCTGGGCCTGAGTTTGCTGGGGGTGGCAGATGGATTGTTGATGGCCGTTACGGCACAGGGCTTGATCGGCATCGGTGTGGGGCTGGTCAGTGGCACGACCTCCGCCATGTTGTATGATACTTTGCAGGATCAGGGGAAGGAAGAGCAGTTTCGCAAACATGAAGGCAAGCGTGCAGCAGCAGGATTATATTCTATCGGGCTGACCTCTCTGGCTGGCGGATTTTTGTATGAGGTTGATCCGTA